>JBAUGM010000334.1:0-4137 GCA_049679725.1 Tepidisphaeraceae bacterium | reverse complement strand
AGCGTCAACTGCCCCACTGCCCACTCGATCGGCGCCCGGGTCATCACCACCGGACGGCCCATCGCGTCGAACACCTTCACGGCGAACTGCTTCTTCTCCCCCGGCCGCAACACCACATCCGCCGGCGTCACGAGCATCTGTGCGGGCGCCTGGTCCGCGCCGGGCGACTCCGTTGCCGTCTCCGGCAGCGGCGCATCGCTCGCCTTCGCGTCCTTCGACCCGATGCAGTACATCTGCTCCGCCGACATCAGGTAGACGCGCCCGTTCGCGATCGCGACCGAGCCGAAGATCATGTACTCGCGGCCCGACTCCTGCGCGTTGCCGCTGATCTCCGTTCGGCTCAACACGTCCGGCTTTTCCTGACCCTTGGCGACCTTCAGGATGGCGACGCGCCCGTTGGCCTCGGCGACGTAGAGTTTTCCGTCGCCGTACACGAGCGACGCCTTACCGATCGTGCCCGCGCTGTACGGGCGGCGCCACTGCGGCTTGCCGGTGGTCGCGTCCAGCGCGTGGACCTTCCCCTTGTTGTCCATCACGTAGAGGACGCCATCGGCGATCGTCGGCGAGGCAAACCCCGCCTCCATTCCGTCCTGCCGCCACAGCTCCTTCGGCGTTCCCCCGGCGACGTCGATGCAGCGCACCGTGCCGCTGTGCGAGTTGTCGATGTTCACCTCGCCCGTGCAGACGTAAACACGTGTGCCGTCCACCAGCGGCGAGGCGTTGATGCCGCGCTTGCTGACCTGGTGGCCCCACAGCTTCTTCCCCGTGCGCGGCTGAAAGCCGTACACGCCGCCGTCGCCCGAGCCGACGATGAGCTGCCGTTGACCGTCGATGACGGTGATCACCGGCGTCTGATACGGCGAGTCCACCGGCAATCCGCCGGTCGTGCTCGTCCAGTTCAACTCGCCGGTGTTCTTGTCGAACGCGAAGACGCGATAGCCCGAACGGGCGTTGTCGCCCCACCCGAACGCCACGCCCGCGATGAAGACCTGATCCTCGTCGATCGCCGGCGAGGGCGTGCGGCCGCCGAAGGTCGAGATCATCCCGAACTCCTCGGTCATCTGCCGCTGCCAGAGAACCTTCCCGCTCTCGCCGTCGAAGCAGAGGAGGTTGCACTGGGCGCCCAGCGCGTACACGCGACCGGTCGCCGGATCACCGACGGGGTTGGACCAGCCCAGCCGGTGAACGGGCACCTCGGTCTGGGTCATGTTCATCCGGTGCTCCCAGACGGGCTTGCCGGTGTTGGCATCGAGACAGACCACCGTCTCCTGCGTGCGCGGTCCGACGGTGGTCGAGCCGCCGCGTTTCACTTCGCCGGTGCGGCCCAGCATGTACACGCGCCCCTTCATCACGATGGGCGACGACATCCCGCCGACCGGCGCGGTCCAGAGCACGTTCTCGCCGTCGTCGGGCGACCATTTTTCCGGCAGGTTCGTCTCGCGGCTCACGCCGTTCTGCTCGGGGCCGCGCCACTGGTGCCAGTCGCGCGCCAGCGCTGCAGCAGGTCGGACGGCGAGCAGCGCCAGGATCACGCATGTCATCATGTAGAGGCGACGCCTGCGTCGCGGTCGACGCGCGGGGCCGGCTTCATCTTGCGGCTGCGCCGCAACCGCGACGCTGGCGTCGCCTCTACACGGGAACCGCATGTTCGTCTGAAACTTCATGATGGATTTGCCCCTGCTATTTGGCGGCGGCTCCTCACGAACCGCCTGGCCTTCATCTCAAACCTGGGCAGCGTACCCGGTGCGACCATTCTCAGGTCCGGCCGAAAGTTCAACGCGTCCTGGATCGCCCGCGCCACGACTTTGGCCAACTCGTCGGGATCAGCCGACGGCGCGGGCTCGATGTCCACGCGCAATTGCGTGAGGGCGCCGTCTTCGAGCACCTCGATGCGGAACTCCGCCACGCTCTCGAACCGGCGGACGATCGACTCGATCGAGCCGGGGAAGACGTTGTTGCCGCGCACGACCACCATGTCGTCGATCCGCCCGAGGATGCCGCCCTCCATCCGCGCGAACCACCGCCCGCAGGCGCATCGCTTATCGCGCGTCAGGCGCACCTGGTCGTTCGTGCGGTATCGGATGAGCGGGCTGTCGCACCGGCCGAGATTCGTCAGCACGAGTTCGCCCTCCTCGCCATCGGGAACGGCGTTGCCCGTGGCGGGGTCGATGACCTCCGCGATGCACTCGCTCTCGATCAGGTGGACGCCGCCCGGCGCTTGTTCGCATTCGAAGCCCAGCGCGCCGATCTCCGTCATTCCGGTGTGGTCGAACACGCGCGCCCCCCAGGCCTGCTCGATGCGCCGTCGCGTGGATGGGATGCTTCCGCCGGGCTCGCCGGCGACGATCAGTTTGCGCACCGGACCGGCCGCAAGGTCGATGCCCTCCGCCGCCGCCACCTCCGCCATCCGCAGCGCGTAGGTCGGCGTGCAGCAGACGACCGTGCAACCGTTGTCGAGCATGAAGCGCAGCCGCGCCGTCGTCGTCATCCCGCCGGCCGAGAGCGAGAGGCATCCCATCTCGGTTGCGCTTTCGAACGCGCTCCAAAACCCGACAAACGGGCCGAACGAAAAGGGAAAGAGGATTCGATCGTGATGCGTCACCCCCGCGGCGGTGTAGATGATGGACCACAGCCGCTTCCACCACGTCCAGTTGGCCGCGGTGTCGAGCCAGCGCATCGGGCGTCCCCCGCTGCTGCCGGAGGTCTGGTGAAGCCGCACGTATCGTTCGAGCGGCTGGGTCAGGTTGGTCCCGTACGGCGGATGCTCCGCCTGGTCGCGCTCCAGTTCCGCGCGCGTGGTGAACGGCAGCTTGTCCATCGGGTCGCGCGCCGGATCGAAGTCGATTCCCGCGAGCTTCCGCCGGTAGAACGCACCGGCCTTCACGCTCAGCAGCATGGCCGACAGTTTTCGCCGCTGCAATGCCGCCAACGCCTGGTGACCCAGGGTTTCTTCGTCGGCGGCGTAGTAGGCGATGTTGCTCATGCTCGGGTGACGACCGTCGTGATGGGTTATCATCCCCGTCACTCCCACTGCTGCAAGCGGTGGCGCTACCGGATCGGCTCGGCATACATGGGAGCTTTTCGATGTCTAAGCACGCGTGGCTGCTCTTCGTCCTCGGCGCCGCCATCTCATGGGGCGCGTACGTTCCGACCATCCATCACGGGCAACTCGGATTTCCGCAGGGCGCGAACCGCGCCTTAAAGGCGTTCCTGTTCGTCGGCCTGGCTTATTTTCTGGTGGCCGTGGTGCTGCCCGGGGGGATTCTCGTCGCCCGCCCGGACGGCGCCGGCTTCAGCAGGGGCGGCATGGTGATCGCGACCATCGCCGGCGCCCTGGGCGCGCTGGGCGCGTTGTGTGTGATCTTCGCCTTGCGCTGGGGCGGCAAGCCGCTCTACGTGGCGCCGCTGGTATTCGCCGGGGCGCCGCTGGTCAACGTGATCGTCGCCACGATCTGGGATAAGACGTACAAGCTGCCCGACTGGCGCTTCCTGCTGGGCATCGTCCTCGCCGCCGTCGGCGCCGCACTCGTCCTTCGCTACAAGCCTGTGGAGGCGAAGGCCACAGCTCAGGCATCGCCGGCGGTGCAACTCGCGCCGGCGCGTTGACCGGCGACGCCTCTCACTCGCGGCCAGATCCTTCGGAGCGTTTCAACTGCTTTGAATAAGGCGAACGCAAAGATCGCCGAGAACGCAAAGATCGCCAAGAAATCCAAGCAATTCCATGGTCTTCTTGGCGGTCTTTGCGGTCTTCGCGGTCTTTGCGTTCAATCCGCTCAAGGGCGAGACGCGCCTCAAGTTTTTCATCCCTCACGGTGCGGCGATTTTCGTCAAGACGCCGAAGGGTGACGGGGGTCATGCGAACCACCATCGCAACACCACCAGCCACATCGGAATCGTCACGCAGGACACGATGGTCGTCCAGAACACGCAATCGGCGGCCAGGTCCGTGTCACCTTCGAGTTCGAGCGTGAGGAGCATCGTCGTCACCGCGGTGGGGACGGCCGCCGTCAGGATGAGCAGCTCCGCGGGCCAGGGCCAGAGGTCGACGGCGCGCCAGCCGAGCAGGTGGAAGCCCCAGAGCAGCAGCGCCATTTGCACGGGGCCGAACAGCAGCCGCAGCACGAGCACGAGCGACAC
>JBAUGM010000333.1:0-2274 GCA_049679725.1 Tepidisphaeraceae bacterium | reverse complement strand
ATCGAACACCGGACATCGAAGGAAAGGCGAAGGCAGGTCTAAAGGCATCATGGCCGTGTTCACGTACAAAGCGATGGACGTATCGTCCGCCGAAGCGCGGGGGACGATCACCGCCGACACGCCACGGCAGGCGCGGGACCTGCTCCGCGACCGCGGGCTGATCGTCCGCGAGGTCGCGGACTTCAAGCCGGCCGCGAAACGAACGATCCGCCCGGGCGCAGGGCGCGGGCAGGCGCATCAGTTCACCGATTTTCTCTGGGAGCTCTCGACGCTCCTCGGTGTCGGCGTCTCGCTGCTGGAGGCGCTGGAGACGATCGCCTCGCAACACCGCGGACGGCTCGCCCTGGCGATCACGCTGCTGCGCGACCGCGTCGCGGCCGGCTCGAGCCTCGCCGGCGCGATGCGCGAGCAGGGCAACCCCTTCGACGAGCTGACGATCAGCATCACCGAAGTCGGCGAGGACGCCGGCACGCTCGACTCGTCCCTCCAGCGGCTGGCCGAGTTCCGCGAGCGTTCGCAGCAACTGCGGGGGCGAATCGCCACGGCGCTGCTGTATCCGGCGCTGGTGCTGGCGATGGCGATCTTCGCGGGCACGTTCCTGATGACCTTCGTCGTCCCGCGGATCATCGAGCCGCTGATCGAGCAGGGGCAGGTCATGCCGCTGCCCACGCGGATCGTGAAGGCGGCGAGCGACTTTCTCATCGGTTGGGGCTGGCTGCTCCTGCTGCTGGCCGCGGGCGCGGCGGCGGGGTTCGCGGCGCTGCTGCGCAACCCGCGCGGGCGGTTGGCCTGGCATCGGCTGATCCTGCGCCTGCCGCTGATCGGGGAGCTCACCCGCAAGCAGGCGGTCGTGCGGATGGCGGTGGTGATCGGCACGCTGCTCAAGAGCGGCATCGTCTTCCTCCGCGCCGTGCAGATCGCCCAGACCACGACGAGCAACCTCGTGCTCCGCGACGCGCTGGTGCGCTGCGAGCGCGCGATCGTCGCCGGCAGCGACATCGCCGCCGCCATGAACGAGACCGGCGCCTTCGCGCCGATGGTCGTGCAGATCTTCGCGCTGGGGCAGCAATCGGGGAGGATGGAGGAGATGCTCGACCGCCTCGCGGGGGTTTACGACCAGCAGGTGTCGACGGCGTCGCAGCGGCTGGCGGCGGTGCTCGAGCCGATCCTCATCGTTCTCCTGGCGCTGGTCGTGCTGCTGATCGTCGCCGCCACCGTTCTGCCGATCCTGGAGGCGGGCAATGCGATTCAATGAAGAAGGCAAGAACGCGCGAAGGCACAGCCTTCATTCGACGTTCGGCTTCACGCTGGTCGAAGTCATGATCGTCGTGGTCATCATCGGCCTCATGGCCGGGATGGTCGTGTACTCGACGGCCCACTACCTCGACCGGGCGAAGAAGCAGCGGGCGCGGGCGGACATCGCAACCTACGCGGGCGGGGTCGACGCGTTCTACCTGGACAAGGGCCGCTACCCCGACAACCAGGAAGGTCTGAAGGTCCTCGTGCCGCAGTTCGTGAAGCTGCTTCAGAACGACCCGTGGGGACGCGCGTACCAGTACGTCCAACCGGGCAAGAGCGGGCCGTTCGACGTGATCAGCTACGGCGCCGACGGCCGCGAGGGCGGGTCGGGCGCGGACGCCGACGTCACCAACGCCGATGTGGAGCCGGCGAAGTCGAAGTGAGAGAGCGCGTGAATCGATCCGGTTCGGATGACGCCATGAGACGCAAGTTCGGATTCACGCTGATCGAGATCATGGCGGTGATGCTGATCCTCGCGCTGTTGTCCGCGGCGGCGGCCTGGAGTTTCTCGCGCCCGTTGGCGCGAGCGCGGGCGAGCGAAGCGATCGAGCTCGTCACGAGCTTCGATGCCTCGTCGCGACTGGCCGCGCGCCGGTTCGGGCGACGCGTGGAAATGGTGTTCGACCTCGCGGACGGCGCGCTCGTGCGACGCGAAGGCGGGCAGGTCGCGTATCGCGGCATGCTCCCGGCGGGGTTCAGCATCGAGCAGGTTCGCATCGGCGAGGGCGTGCGCGACGCGGGCGAAGTCACGATCGAATGTTCGCGGCTGGCGCTCTCTCCCTCATACGCGGTGAAGCTCGTCGGCCCCGCCGGCGTCGAGCGATGGCTCGTCGTGGCCGGATTGAGCGGGCAGGTGACGGCGGCACGGGATGAAACGGATGTCGATGCCATTCTTAACTTCGGCGCGGCGGCGGCGGCGCGGCGCGACGCTCGTTGAACTGCTCTGCGGGCTCGTCGTGCTCGGCACGCTGCTGG
>JBAUGM010000332.1:0-9641 GCA_049679725.1 Tepidisphaeraceae bacterium | reverse complement strand
GTGACTGGCCCGTCGCTGCTGGCCTCGGCGTCACGCAGGTCCTCGGCCGCGTGGCGCAGGCCGCGGTAGGTCTGGCGGAAGCCCCACCAGTGTCGCGCGCCGCGCGGGATGATGCGGGCCGTGCCGTCCACGGCGCTGGCGCTCATCCGGGCGGCGGGGTGCTGGTTGCCCGCGATGATCGTGTAACGCACCCCCTCGCGCCGCGGGCGATCGTTGAGCTGCTTGATGAAAGGCGACTTCGCCTTCAGGTCGCGGCCCGCTTCGCCCAGGCCGTCGGTGATCGCCCACGTCGGGTGCCACGTCGGCTCGTCGCGCCACAGGTAGTAGTGCTCCTGCACCTCCAGCGCCCAGCGCAGGCTGGCCCACTTGGACCCGTGGTTCGGCGGCGCGATCATGATCAGCCGCTCGATGCCGCCGGTGTAATCCGGCCCCTCGATGAATTCGCGCGCGACGAGCGCGCCCATGCTGTGCGTCAGCACGTTGATCAGCAGGTTCGGGAAGACCTCGCGCAGCCCGTTCACCCGGTCGCGCAGCATTGCCGCGCTGTCGGCCAGCGGCTGATCGCTCGGGTAGGTGAAGTACGCGACCTGGTGGCCCTGCCCCTCGAGGTAGCTCGCCATCGGCGCCCAGTTGATGCGGTTGCAGTCGAGCCCGTGGACGAGGATCGTCATCGCGCGCGACTCGTCGACCTCCTGCGGCAGCAGCAGCCCGTAGAATCGCTTCTGGTCCGCGGACGCTTTCGGCGCGGCCACTTCCGTGAACACGCGCGCCGCGAGCTTGGCTTCGTCGACTTCGTCGGGAAGTTTTTCCGTGTCGATGCGGACGACGAGCGCATCGTTGTCGATCGCGACGTTGCACCCCTCGCCCAGCGACTTGTTCCATGCCGCGATGAAGAGGGACCCGCGCAGGCCGGTGAGGTCGATCTCCGTTTCGAGCCACGCGTAGTTGGGCACGCGTATCCGCTTGCGCAGATCCTCTGACAGGTCGCCCGTTCGAAGGCGGCCCTCATGCAGCGGGACGCGAAGCGTTTGCGTGAGCGCCGAAGCCGGCGCGGCGAGGGCGAGCAAACACACCAGGGAACACAGCCACTTACCCATCCGATCCTCCTGACATCCGTGCCGTGAAGTTAGATGATACTAAGTTACCGGAGAAAGGTTCGAGAATCCTCCAAATAGGCGGATGCATCTCGAACATCGATCGGACCGTCATCCTGAGGTACTCCGAAGGATCTCGCCGCGAACGAGGGCCCACCGATTTGGCCAGATCCTTCGAAACCGTGGCCACCATTTCAGTTCGGTTCCTCGGGCGCGCGCTGGCGATGAGGGTCGCATCGATCTTACACAAGGGTTCTGTGGTACCGCTTAATCCGATTCGACACGTGGGGCGCGCGGGAAACAAATCGCTGCCCGCGGGAGTTGGTTCTTAATGCAGAGCTCGCTGGGGGCTCCGCGACGACATCAAGTGCGATCGTTTGCCCCGCGCCCTTGCCGATCGCGTAAAGGTTTCTTAAATGTGTGGTGTAGACCACGAAGTTCGAAGTTGGGTGAGCGGGGTGGTCGATAAAGGAAGATTCCCCCCGCAGGTCGGGTCGGACGGCGCCAGCCTGTCCGCGCTTCATCAAAGGTGAACCCCCATGAGTCCGAACGCCCGTCCCGTCGACGATTCCATTCCCGCCCCCGCCGCCGCCGAGAAGGCCTCGCTCAGCTACAAGTTCCAGCGCCTGCGCGAGAAGCTCCGCGCCGCCATCGCATCGGGCGAACTGCAGGGCAAGCTGCCCGGCGAGCGCGCGCTGGCGCGCCGGTTCAACGTCAACGCGAAGACGCTCAGCAAGGCGCTGACCGACCTCGCTGCCGAGGGGTTGCTCGAGCGCAGCATCGGGCGCGGGACGTTCGTGAAGGGATCCGCCGACGCGCAGCCGGCGCAGGGCGCCGTGGAGAAGTGGCTGCTCGTCTGCGACCCCGATCAACTCCACCTGCCGATCGTGAAACAACTGCTCGCCGCGAACCCCGAGGCGCAAACGGTCACCGAGGTCGGCTCGGTCCGCCCGAGTTTCCTGAGCGGCTTCCGCGCCGTGATCGACCTGGCCAGCGCGACGCCGTCGGCGTTCTTGCGCGACCTGGTGGTGCGGAACATGCAGCTCATCGCGGTGGGGCGCGAGCCGCAGACGTACTCGATGCACGCGGTGCTGATCGACGCCGCCGCCGCCGTCGCGAGCCTGGGCCGGGACCTGATGCTGGGCGGGCACCGGCGGATCGCGGCGGTGGAGGCGCGGAACTCGATGGTCGTCTCCGAATCGCTCCGCCGCGCGGCGCAGCGCTATGCGCCCGAGGCGGAGATCGACCGCTGCTTTCCATCCGACCTGCGCTGCCTGATCGACCACGGGGTGTCAGCCATCGTCTGCGATTCGGCGCCGGCGGCGGAGCGTGCGCTGGAACAGCTCGCGGCGATGTCCATCGATGTGCCGGCGCGGATGTCGGTCGCGGCCGTCGGCTACGTCGGGCACGACTACCCGTGCAGCGGGGTTTACGTGAACTGGTCGCAGGCGACCGAGGCCGTGCTCGAGCTGCTCCGCGAGCGCCCGCAGCGCCCCGCGACGCTCTGGATCCCCGGCCGGCTTATGGACCAGGGGACGATCGGGCCCGCCCCGACGGGCGAGCCGGAAGCGATGGGCCCAGCCGTGGCGATGAGGCTGTGACGCGCGTTTCACAAGTTTTTCCCGAGCGAAGACTCCCGACGGTCATCCTGAGGTACTCCGAAGGATCTAGCCTCGGACGAGAGGGCCTCCGCGTCCCAAGCTGGATCCTTCGGAGTACCTCAGGATGACGGACGCCTATGCTTCGGGTGTAAGCGGAAGGGAACTCGTCGGGTGACCACGCACGCCATTGCCGATCCATTTTTCCTCTCTCCGCACGACGAAGAGCCGGACCCGCGTTTGACGCGCTGGCGGATGCGCTTCTTCGTCCTCGTGCTGCTCGGCGTCGCCGCGTGGGCGGTCGTCACGTTTCTCATCGGCCCGCCCGTCATCCGCAGCGGGTATGAGAACACGAGCCCGATCGGTGCGATCAACCGCGCATTCGATCATCGAGACGAGCACCCGCTCGACTTCTACCTGCGCAAGTGGACCAGGGTTGCGCTGGTGGGGCTGGTCGCGTGGGTGGGGTTCGGGTTGCTCGTGCTGGGCACGACGAGCCGCGCGTTCGCGCGTCGCGCCGTCGGCACGACGACGCCGGGGGCGCTGGGCGCGATCCGCGTGCTGACGTGCCTCGTCCTTGCCTACGCCGCGCTTGCCGAGCCGATCGACAGCGTCGTGAAGCTCTCGCCGACGGACCGGACGTCGATGGGGATGATGGACTTCGTCTACGCAGAGGGCGCGTCCGCACGGGGATTGCCGATCGGGTTCGACCACCTCGTGCGCAGCGAGAGTGGACTGGCCGTTTACAAGGCGCTCACCGTCGCCTTGCTCGTTGTCGGCGCGATCGGCTGGAAGACCCGACCCGTGCTCATCCTCGCGGCGATCTGCTACCTGCCGCTGATGGGGATCGTGCGCTCGTACTCGTGGCTCAGCCACAGCGGCGTCGTGCCGTTCTACATGCTGCTCGTGCTGATCTTCACGCGAGCCGGCGACGGGTGGTCGCTCGACCGGCTGATTAAGCTGTGGAAGGACCAGCCCGTCCCTGCGGGCGACGTGCCGAGCGCGTACTACGGCTGGGCGCGCTACGCGATATGGCTCGTCTTCGCGCTCCCGTACGTCGCGGCGGGCCTCTGCAAGCTGACGAACGACAGTTGGCGTTGGTGGGAGGGCATCAACCTCCAGACGATCCTCTTCACCGACGCCCTGCGCCCCGGCAAGAGCGGTCAGGATTTCATCCTCCAGCACGCGTGGCTGCCGACGTGGGCATTCACGGTCATGGGCGTGATGACCGTCGTCATCGAAGTCGGCTTCGGCCTCGTGCTGATCTCCCGCGTCGCGCGAATGATCTGGCCGATCATGGCGATCGGGATGCACGTCGGCATTCAGGTCCTGCAGAGCATCCTCTTTTGGGACCTGATCGTGCTGCAGGTCATGTTCTACGACTGGACGAAGGCGCGCCACCGCATCGGCCGATGGCTCTACGCGAAGCGCGGCTCGATCGACGTGCTCTACGACGGCCGGTGCAGCATTTGCCGGCGATCGGTTCGGCTGCTCAGGTCGTGGGACCTGTTTGACCGGCTGAACTACCTCGACTTCCGCACGCTCGACATCGCCGCGTACAACGCGCACCGCGGCGTCACGCTCGACGAGGGCGAACTCGACAAGGCGATGCACGTCGTCTGGCGCGGGCGGGTGACGAGCGGATTCGAAGGTTGCCGCACGATCGCGTCGGCGCTGCCGGTGTTCTGGGTCATCGTACCGCTGCTGTACCTGCCGGGCTTGTCGCACCTGGGCGCGATCGGGTACCGCTGGCTCGCGCGCAACCGCATGGCGTTCCACACGTGCGACCCGAACGGCGCGTGCGCGCTGCCTGGTCATGAAGCGCTCATCGCTATGCCCCAGACTTCGACGAGCTCAGTCGAGGCGCGCAGCGCAGCGGAGCTGAGGGATCTTCCCCTCCGTCGCAAGCTTCTCGGTCCTCTCGTCGTCATTTCCGTTACCTGCTTCATGCTCGGCGCTTGGGCAGTTCGTCTCGAATGGTACCCCTTCACCTCGATGCAGATGTTCTCGACGCACTCGAACACGGGCATCGTCACGTATTATCGCGCGCTGATGACCGACGTGTGGGGCTTCACGTACGAAGCGCGCCTGGAAAAGATGGGCCGCGGCGTCTCCCGCTATCGCCCGATCCTCAGCGGCGGCTTCTACGACGCCGCGGGCCGCAGGAAGTGCATCGACATGCTCGAGTTCTGCGGCCGCACGCACAACGACTCGAACCCGCCGAATCCCGTCGCAAAGCTGGAGGTCGAGAAGCGGCGGTGGGATTTCGTCCACGACCGCCAGGATCCGGCGTTCGGCAAGGTGGTGGAGCGGATCGCGGTGACGTTCGATGGGGTGAAGCGAGGCAGCGAATCGGGTGGCTAGTGTCTCATGGACTTGCTATCGTTTCGTGCATATGAGCCGCATCGCCGAGATCGAACAAGCGATTCAGGAACTCCCTCCTGAAGAACTGGCAAGGTTCCGCGAGTGGTTTGCAGGGTTCGATGCCGCAAACTGGGATCGGCAGATCGAGCGCGACGTCGCCGCTGGCAAGCTTGACGCGCTTGCTGACGAAGCCCTGGAAGACCTTCGCAAGGGTCGCTGCACGGAACTGTGACCCACCTGGCCAGCCCACGCTTCTGGAAGTGCCATCGTTCGCTGCCCAGCGGAGGTGCGCGAACTGGCCGACGTGAACTTTGAGTTGCTGAAATCCAATAGCGCCCACCCTTCGCTACACTTCAAGAGAATCGGCCGCTATTGGTCAGTTCGTGTCGGACTGCATTATCGCGCACTTGCGTCGAACGCTGGACAAGACACGATCCTCTGGTTCTGGATCGGGCATCACTCCGCATACGATCGCCTGATCGGACTGAGTTAGCCTCAGCCCTTAACCTTCATATGTCTGACACCCAAACCCAATGTCCCCACTGCGGCTTCGCCTACGCCGTCACCCCCGAGCAATCCGCCGCGATGGCGGGGCGGTCGTTCGCGTGCACGAACTGCGGCCAGCCGTTCGCGCTCTCGCCGAGCGGGGCCGCGTTCGCGCAGCCGCCGACACCCGTGCAGCACGTGACGTACGCGAGTGGGGCGGAGATCAAGTCGAACCCGCTGGCGATCGCGAGCCTCATCTGCGGGTGTTTGCTGTGCGTGCCGTTCCTGCCGGGCATCGCCGCGATCGTCACCGGCGCGATCGGGATGCGCAAGACGAAGGACCCGGCCGTCACCGGCAAGGGGTTGGCGATCGCGGGGCTCGTGCTGGGCGTCCTCAACGTGCTCGGGTGGGCGGCGTACGTCGGGCTCATCGTCGCGATCACCGTGCCGTCCCTCGGCCGCGCGCGGGAGACGGCCAACCGCGTGAAGTGCGCGAGCAACATGAAACAGCTCGGTCTGGCCATCCTGCTCTACGCCAACGAGAACCGCGGCGCGTATCCCGAGACGATCGAGCAGCTTCTTCTCACGCAGGACATCACCGCCGACATCTACGTCTGCCCCAGCACGAATGACACCAAGGCAACGGGCGCCGACGCCCAGGCGATCATCAACGACATGGCCAGCGGCGGGCACCAGTCGTACGTCTACGTCGGCAAAGGGCTGACGAACAACCTGCCGGCCGAGACGGTCGTGGCCTACGAGCCGATGACCAACCACGACGGCGACGGAACGAACATCCTCTTCGGCGATGGGCACGTCGAGTTCTTGGGGAAGGCGGAAGCGGAGAAAGTGATCCAGCAGGTTGAAGCCGGCCAGAACCCGCCGGGCGCGAGTGCGCCAGCGGCGGGGGTTGAAAAGTGAGAATCGCAGTGTGTCTCGTGATGGCCCTACTCTTGAGCGCGACGAGCGTTCACGCCCAGACCGCGCCGACCACGACCCCGACGCCTGCGTTAGCGCCGGCGGTGATCGAAGGGCGATGGCTGCGCCCGGCGGATGGCGCTGCGCCCGCGGAGCCGGTGTGGGGTCACGCTGATGGATTGCGGATCGGGTTATCTCCGCTGCGCGGGCCGCGCGGGTTGTTGCGCGTTTACGCGCCGTACCTGAAACATCCGCCGCAGCGCGTGATCAACTTCATCGCGATCGAGCCCATTCGCGCCGGCCAATCGAATCGCGGGCTGTCCGAACTCGAGCACAGCAAGCTCGACGGCGTGCGCGGCAAGCGATTCTGGAGTGCCGATCAGCCCGACGACGCCACGCCTCGCATCCCGACTCAACCCGCGCGCGGCGTGATCGAGCGGGTCGACGGCGTCGAAACCCTCCGCGTCTACGTCCTCGCCGAGCGGTTCGACAGCGGCGCGCAGGTCTACGTCCGCCTCACGTTCCGCGCCGGTCGTCCCCACGAGGTCGCCGTCGCGACATTCTCACAGGAAGGCTCCGCGCCGCTGGCGAGTTGCGTCGTCACCGCCACGATGGGCAACTACGCCCGCGTGCGCCGGCTGCACCTGGCGGAGCGAACGGTGGTGTCGAAGGACCTCTGGCCCGACTATCGCAGCGACGGCTTCACGCCGCACGCGCGGTTCGAGTTGAAGGAGTTGATGCGCACGCCGGAAGGACATGCGATCGCATCGGTGACGCCGGACGAGCCGAACCCGAGCGAGGCGTCTTACGCATGGACGACGCGCAAGAATTGGCATTACGCCGGCGACGTCGCGACGCAGTTCTGGCGGTGCGAATCACCGGACGAGCGGCTGGCGGTGCTCGTGAACGGACGGTTCACGTACTGGTCGAGCCGCTCGCCGATCCCCGGCGGCGTGTCGTTCGAGAACTTCGAGATGGTTGCGCCGTTCCGCCAGGGCGGGGAGTTCGTCTTCGGCGTCGAACCGGGCACGGTCGCTTCTGGGAGGTGACCTCATGTCGGATGAACAACGCCCCGCGCCCGTGGCGCCGGTGGTGGTCGACTACTCGACGCCCAGGCCGCACAACCGCAACGCGTCGCGCGCGCTAATCTTCGGGCTGCTCGGGTTTCTGCCGTTCGTGCCGGGGATCATCGCGATCGTCTCCGCGCGGCGCGGCCTGCGCGATCTCGAAGCGGATCCTCGCGTGGGCGGGAAAGCAGCGGCCAAGGCGGGGTTGTGGCTGGGCGTCGGGAGCATCGTCGCGTGGGTCGCGCTGTCGATCGCGGCTGTTCCCGCGACGATCCAGGCGCAGCGGCAGGCGATCCGCGTTCAGTGCATGTCGCAACTGCGGCAGATCGGGCAGGGGGTGATGATCTACGCGGCGTCCAACAAAGGTCACCTGGGCATCAACGTCCTCTTCGCCGACGGGCACGTCGAGGTCTATAGCGGAGCCGACCCGCACAAGTTCCTGGATCTCTACGGTCCTGGCGGGACCCTCGTGCCGCAACCGGCGACGACGCCGACCGTCGAACGATGAATGACCCTCGGGTCGCTACCGCCCGTCTCGGAGCCTGCGAGCTCTTTCAGTGGCATGCGCGTCTCGCCGATGCATGTTGTGATTAGGAAACATGGGCGAGACGCCCATGCCACTGACATAGCGCGTCTCGGATGCGGCGTGTGCCTTTCCTAAACCTTTAATGGAAGGGACGCGTATGGATGATGTATCCTCACCGCGCACGCGCGCGAGGTGTGACCACGTGGACCTGAACCTTCAATCGATGTTGCAGTGGGTTATTCCCGACCCCGACGAGTGCCGCCGGATGGCGGCCAAGATGCGGCTGGCGGATCCGAACGCGACCGCCGCGCAGGCGGCGCGGGCGGCGGTGAAGTCGGCGCGGAACTGGGGCGCTGTCGCGGGCGCGACGACGGGCATGGCGGCGGGCCCGCTCACGATGCTGCCCGCCGCCGTCGCCGACATGGCGACGATGCTGCGCATCGAGGGGCGGCTGGCGGGCACGATCGCGGCGCTGCTCGATCCCGAATCGCTCAACGACCCGGCCGCGTTCCGCCGCGACGTCATCCACGTGATCTTCCCCGGCGCGGTGAGTCAGGCGCTGCGCAAGCTCGGCGTGCGCGTCGGCGAGCAGGCGACGAAATCGCTCATCGCGAAGTACGCGTCCCGCGAGCTGATGAAGGAGATCGGGGAGCAGGCGACCAAGCGCCTGGGCGTCCGCCTCACGGAGAAGGCGATCGCGACGAAGGCTGTTCCGCTCGTCGGCGCCGGCATCGGCGGGGCGTGGAACTGGCTGGAGGTGCAGGGGATCGGGCGGCGCGCGATCGAGTATCACGGGGGTGACGGCGGCGGCAACGGGGAGCCGCGCGAGCCGTTGCGGCGCAGGGTCAAGTCGTGGGTGACGAAGAAGCGGATGGCGCTGAGGGACGGGACGAAAGATAAGTAGGAACGCGCCGAACCACGGCCGCCCAGAGCGCCAGCGCCGGGCCGCGCCGTTGGGCGGTGGACAGCGGAACGGCGCGGGGCGGCGCTGGCGCTCTGCCCCGCCGTGGGGGCTCTTTCACTCCCGCGCCGGCGCCGTCTTCGGAAATCGCGACTCGGGCCACGCGACGACCTCGGCGACGAACGGCGCGTTTGGCGTCGCCTCCTTGATCACGATCGCCTTGCGGTAACCTCCGTGCGTCGGCGCCGCGTCGTAAATCACGGCGCGCTGCGACACGTTCGGCCCGACGATCCCGGCGGGGTTGTAGACGTACGGCTGCTTCGACACGGGGCAGGCGAACTCGCCGATCCCATCGGAGCCCGGCACCTGTCGCAGTTCATCGAGCGTCTCCGGCAGCCGGTAGTTCGTCGTCAGGTAGAGCAGCAGGGGGCCGCAGATGTCGTGGAGGCGATTGGCGCACGGCTCGTTGACCGTGAGCCTTGCGGACGGTGACGCATCGATCGGCTGCGTGGTCGCTGCCGTCGCGGTCGCGCCTGGAGCCGGTGTCTTCGATGCGGAAGGCGTTTTCGACGAAGCGCATCCCGCGAGCACCAGCCCGCACAGGCACGCCATGATCACGCGCCGCGGAAGGATCAGAGCTTGTCTGAGAAGGGCTGATTCCGTGGCTTGGGCGTCTCGCCCGAGCGC
>JBAUGM010000331.1:0-6096 GCA_049679725.1 Tepidisphaeraceae bacterium | reverse complement strand
ACGTCGGCCTGGTCGAGCGATGTGAACCGCCGGCAGAAGAGCGTGGATTGGCAGATGAAGATCGACGATGCCCGAACCAAGCTCACAAGCGTCTATCCCAAAATCAAGGTGTGACAGAGCACTAGTCAACCCGAAACATCACGCGCTGACCAAGCAAGCACGGAGGAAACGCGTACTGACGACGAGCAGCTGAAAACGGAACTTTCCGCTGTCGCAAACATCGACAATTTTCTTGCCAACATGCCGACTCCACGGTAACTTTCCGCGTCTCGGGCACATCCGTTCTTGCCGGATCGATGGATTGAGGGAGGCTTGGGAATGGGGTCGGTGAACGCTCGCGTGTCGAGGTGCGCCATCGTTGCGGGGGCGTTGGCTGCATCGACGATCCCGGCCGCGGCGCCCGCAACCGGCGCGACGTGGACGAACGTTGCGGGCGGCTCGTGGACCACCGCGTCCAACTGGAGTCCCTCCGGTGGTGCGCCCAACGGCGAAGGCGCATCTGCCGTCTTCAACGCCAACGCCACCTCCGATCGTACGATCACCGGCGCGACCGGCACCCTCGGGTCGATCACCTTCAACACCACCAGCGTCTCGTTAAACAACCGGTCGCATACCATCAACGGCGGACTGACGCTGGATGGAGCGGGCACGAGTCCGGCGACGATCACCGTGGCGGGATCGGGCACGCGACTGGCCACGATGAGCGGCCCGCTCGTGCTGGCCTCCTCACTGACGGCCGACGTGTCGCAGACGGCGTCGACCTCTCTGGCGGGGGCGCTTTCGTTGAACGGCGCGGTGTCCGGGCCTGGCGGGCTCACCAAGGACGGCGCGGGCATGATGACGCTGGGCGGCGGCGCCAAGAGCTACATGGGGCCGACGGTCGTCAGCGCCGGGCGCCTCCGCATCGAGCCCGCCGCCGCGCCCACCGCGAGTTCGAGCTTCACCGTGGCGTCGGGGGCGCAGGTCACGTTCCAGAACAACGGGACGTACGCGCTGGGCGCCGGCCCACTTCGCCTCAACGGTTTCGGCCTGGGCCCGTCCGCGCCGCTGGGGCAACTGGCCGGCGCGCTGAACGTGTCGCAGGTCGTGAGCATCGGGAATCACGTCGTCCTCGAGAGCGACGCCGCCATCAACGTGACCGGCACCGGGAAGTCGCTGACGCTCACGGGCGGGATCAGCGGCGCGGGCGGGCTCACGTTCAACGCGTCGCCGGTCGATCCGACGCCGCTGCTCGGCACGCTCGTCCTCACCGGCGCGGGAAGCTTCAGCGGATCGACCGTCGTCAACGCGGGGACCCTGACGGCGGCGTCGACGTCGGGCGGGGCAGGCGGGGCAGGGGGGGCGCTGGGCGCGACCAGCTCGATCACGATCAACCGCCAGCACGAGTTGAACGACAACCAGCCGGCGACGCTTCAGCTCGGCGCCAGCGATCAGATCAACGACGCCGCCCCGATGACGCTCAACGGCGGGATGCTCGCCACCGGCGGCTTCTCCGAAGGGTCCGCCGGCGCACCCGGCATCGGCGCGCTGGGCATCACCGAGGCTTCGATCATCGACATGGGCGACGCCGCCAGCGTCCTCGCGTTCGCCGCCAGCAACGGCACGTGGGCCGGCCCGCTCGACGTTTACAACTGGACGGGCACGCTCAACGCCGGCGGCGGAGCCGATCAGCTTTATTTCGGCACGAACGGGTCGGGGTTGTCGCCGTCCCAGCTTGCCCAGCTCACGTTCTACAGCGATGCGGGGATCACGCCGGTGGGTCACGTGGCGACGCAGCTCCTCACCGGCGAGGTCGTCGCCGCCCTGCCGGAGCCGACGGCGGCGTCGATGCTCGCGCTCGGCGCCGTCATGTTGCTTCGCCGCCGGCGGCGGTACGACCGGGGAACACCACGGCGCTCAATCCTGTAGTTGCGACGCCTGCGTCGCCTCTTCCTATACGCATCAGGATGACGGAGCGCGCGATTCAAGCCTGATGCGTATGACGGATACACAGAGGCGACGCAGGCGTCGCAACTACAGGAATTTCGGCGGCCGCAGGCTTCACACCTGCAAGATCTCCTGCCGCTTCTTCTCGATCAGTTCTTCGACCTTGGTTTCGTACTGCTTGGTCAGCTCCTGGATCTGCTCTTTGCCGCTGGCGCTCTGGTCCTCGGTGACGAGGCCGCCTTTTTGCTCGGTCTCGATGACCTTGTTGGCGTCGCGGCGGGCGTTGCGGATGCTGATCTTGGCGGCTTCGGCGAATCCCTTGCACTGGCCGACGAGTTGCAGGCGCCGCTCCTGGCTGAGCGGGGGGAGGGTGAGGCGGATCTGCTTGCCGTCGCTGTGGGGGGTGAGGCCGATCTTGCTGTCGTTGATCGCCTTCTCGATCGCCTTGATGTCGCCGGGGCTGAACGGCTTGATCAGCAACTGCGTGGCCTCGGGGACCTGGATCATGGCGATGGATTTCAGGGCGGTGGGGGTGCCGTAGTAGTCGACGTGGAGGTGCTCGACCAGGGCCGGCGTCGCCCGGCCGGTGCGGATCGCCTTCAGCTCGTGCTGGAGGTGGTCGGTGGCTTTGTCCATGTTCACTTCACAGTCCATCAGGACGTCGTCGACTGGCATAAGGACCTCTCAAGACAAGACAAGAGTGGTAGGGTGGTTGGGTGGTGGTGTAGTGGAGTAAGAGCTTCACTCAACCACTCCACTACCCCATTACTCCACCACCGATTTTAACTCACGGCTGAATCGTCGTCCCGACCTTCTCGCCGCGCACGACGCGGGCGATGTTCCCGTCCTTCTTCAGGTTGAACACCACCAGCGGGATGCGCTGCTGCTTGGCCATGGTGAAGGCGGTCAGGTCCATCACCTTCAGCTCATCGCGGAGGACCTGCTCGTAGGTGATCTGGTGGTACATCGTGGCCGAAGGGTCTTTCTTGGGGTCGGCGGAGTAGATGCCGTCGACCTTCGTCGCCTTCAGGAGGACATCGACGTGGAGCTCGGTGGCGCGGAGGGTGGCGCAGGTGTCGGTCGTGAAGTAGGGGTTGCCGGTCCCCGCGGCCAGGATCACGCAGCGGCCCTTCTCCAGGTGGCGCACGGCGCGGCGGCGAATGAACGGCTCGCAGACGCTGTAGACGCTGATGGCCGACAGCACCCGCGTCGGCTGGCCCATCTGCTCCATGGTCTCCTGGAGGGCGACGGCGTTGAGGACGGTGGCGAGCATGCCCATGTAGTCGGCGGTGGCGCGGGGGAAGTTCCCGTCCTTGCTGAACGTCGCGCCGCGGATGAAGTTGCCGCCGCCCACGACGATCGCCAGTTGTACGCCCATCCGCGCGACGTCGACGAGCTGGCCGGCGATGTTGTGCAGCTCATCGGCGTCGATCCCGAACCCGCCCTCCTTGCAGAACCCTTCGCCGCTGATCTTCAGCAGGATGCGCTTGTACTTCGGCGGCGGCGGAGTGGTTTCGGGCATGGGGGCGGATTATAAGGAAGAAGGAAAAAGTAAAAAGGTAAAAGGAAAAAGTGGGGAAGCGGACGCGATACTGTGTGTCTGCGGCCGAACGTCTGCGGCCGAGCTCCCACATTTCGTTTTGCCTTTTACCTTTTGCCTTTTTCCTTTACTGTCCCCGCCCGTGAGCATCGTCCTGATCGGTTACCGCGGCAGTGGGAAGAGCACGATCGGCAAACGACTGGCCGACCGGTTGTGGCAGCCGTTCGTCGATACCGACGATCTTGTCGTCCGCAAGGCGGGAAACCGGACGATCAAGGAGATCTTCGAGCAGGACGGCGAGGATCGCTTCCGCGAGCTCGAGGCCGATGCCGTTCGCGAAGTGAGCCTGCTCCAGGAGCACGTCATCGCGCTGGGCGGCGGGGCGCTGATCCGCGAGGAGAACCGCAAGCACCTTAAGGACGCCGGCCACAAGGTCATCTACCTCAAATGCGAGCCCCAGGTCCTCTTCCAGCACATCCAGGCCGACCCGGACACCGCCAGGACGCGTCCCGCCCTGACCCCGCTGGGCGGGGGGCCCGAGGAAATCCGCAAACTCATGGCGGAGCGCGAGCCGATTTACCGGCAGGCGATGACCGCGGAACTCGACGTCACGAACCTGACGCCGGAGGAGGCGGTGGTGTACATCGTCAGGTTGCTCTGAGGACGGGAAATGACGAATGACGAAACCAGAAGGACGAACAAATGACCAATGACGAATGACCAATGACGATCAGTGTGCTTCGTCATTCGGATTTCGACATTGATTCGTCATTCTGGTTTCGTCATTCGGACTTCTCCGCCTCATGCCTCATCTCTTCTACATCCTCTTCCTCTTCGCCCTGGGCGCCTGCGTCGGCAGCTTTCTCAACGTCGTCGTCTGGCGATTGCCGCAGATCGAGCACGATCCGAAGGATTCGCTTTTTCGTCGGCTGTCGCGCTCGATCGCCGGCTTGTCGAACCCGCCGTCGCACTGTCCGAAATGCGATAAGCCGCTGGCGTGGTACGACAACATCCCGGTCATCGGCTGGATCAAGCTGGGCGGGCGGTGTCGCTACTGCAAAGAGCCGATCTCGCCGCGCTACCCGATCATCGAGGCGATCACCGGCGGACTGTTCGTCTTCTACTACGTCATGTTCTTCATCCTCCAGATCGGCCCGTGCGCGGAGGGGCGGGTGGCGGTGGGCGGTGAAGTGTTGATGCGCCAAATGCGGCCGATCCTCTCGATCGCGGACCATTGGCCGCTCTATGCGCTCTATATGTTCCTCATCAGCGCGCTGCTGGCGGCGAGCCTGATCGACGCGGAACTGTTCATCATCCCCGCGGAGGAATTGTGCTGGCCGCTGGCGGTGATGGGGCTCGTCGTCCACGCGATCATCGACGTGCCGGGCTACCCCGGCGCGCTCAACGCGAACCCGCAGTCGGCCGCGCTGGCGGTCGGCGGGGGAGTCGGCCTGCTCATCAGCATCGCGCTGTGGCACTTCGATCGGTTGCCGCAGAGCTTTCCGAACGGCGAGCCGCTCTTGGAAGTCGATCGCACGGAGCTGGTCCGGGAGATCGAGCAAGCCAAGCGCGAGGGTCGCGAGCATCCCGAGGCGCACCTCGTGCCGCCGGCGTACACGCGCGGGCAGATTCGCGCCGAGATCGGGAAGGAAATGGCCTTTCTGCTCCCGCCGATGCTGCTGGCGATCGTCTGGTGGCTGCTGACGACGACCTGGGCGCCCGCCCAGCGCTGGTGGACCGTGGCGACGAGTTACCACTGGTTCACGGGGTTCGCCGGCTCGCTTCTGGGCGCGCTGGTCGGGGGGTTCGTCGTGTGGATCACGCGGATCCTGGGCACGATCGGCTTCGGCCGCATCGCGATGGGGCAGGGCGACGTCCACCTGATGTTCGGCGTCGGCGCGATCGTCGGCGCCGGCGCCGCCACCGTCGCATTCTTCATCGCGCCGTTCTTCGGGCTGGCCATCGCGCTGTACATGCTGGTGACCGGCACGCGCCGCGAATTGCCCTATGGCCCGTACCTCAGTTTGGCGACGGCGTTCTGCCTGCTATTCTATTGCGACATCGCCGCGTACCTGACGCCGGGGATGCAGGGGCTGGTGATCGTCATCCGCGGCTTGATGGGCGAGGGAACATGAACAACCTGTGGCTCAAGATCAAGCTCTGGACGAAGATCGCGATCTGCTCGTTCGTCGCGATTTACCTCCTCGTGTTCATCATCAAGAACAACGGCCCGGAGATCACGTTCTGGTACTGGTACAACCGGGAGATCAAGGCTTCGATGCTCCTGCTGGTTTCGGTCTCGTTCCTGACCGGGATCCTCGTGGCCATCCTGGCGCGGATGATGTTCAAGACGGCGCGGCAGATCAGCGTGATGCGCAGCACGTCGCGGACGGAGAAGCTCGAGCGCGAGGTCGCCGACATGAAGGTCAAGGCCGCGATGCTGCAGACGAAGACCGCGCCGCAGGGGCCGTCGGGGTCGTCGTCGGATGAGATTCCGCTGGCGTAACGTGCCGCTGTGCGGAAATTCCAAGAACCAAGTTCCAAGAACCAAACAAGCTCCAAGGACCGAACGAAGAAAGGTCCAAACGTGAATTTCTGGGACTTTCGTCTTCTTCGTTGGTGCTTGGAGC
>JBAUGM010000330.1:0-7967 GCA_049679725.1 Tepidisphaeraceae bacterium | reverse complement strand
ACGTGATCCTGCTCAACATGCGCATCGTCGCCAGCGGCCCAACGGACGAGGTGTTCACAAAAGAGAACCTCCACAAGACCTACGGCGGCCGCCTCACATTGCTCGACGAGGCCGCCGAGGCGATGGCGGGGAAGAAGCGATGAGCGTGAGCCGGCTCCATTGGGCTTCCGTGGCTTGGGCGTCTCGCCCGAGCACCATCGCGGAGCGATCTTCCCAAGAACGCTCGGGCGAGACGCCCAAGCCACCAGCGCAGAGAATTGCGCTCGCCGCGGTTGTTGCGATCCTCGTACTTACGTCTCCAGCCCTCGCCCAACGCGCCGGCCGATCGATCACCGACACGACGATCCAGTGGCCCAGCGTCACCGACGTCCTGCGCGTCCTCTCCCTCCGCGACTACAACACCCGCGTCGTCGTCATCGGCACGATGCTGCTCGGATTGGCCGCGGGGACGATCGGGTCGTTCATGCTGTTGCGCAAACGCGCCCTGATGGGCGATGCCCTCAGCCACGCCACGCTCCCGGGCATCGGCCTGGCGTTCATCATCGCGACGGGGCTCGGCATCAACGCCAAGTCTCTCCCCGTCCTGCTCACCGGCGCCGTCGTCACCGGCGTGGCCGGCGTGCTGTGCATCCTGCTCATCCGCAACTTCACGCGCATCAAGGAAGACGCCGCCCTGGGCATCGTCCTCAGCACGTTCTTCGGTCTGGGCGTGGCCGTGCTCGGCGTCATCCAGAAGATGCGCACGGGCAGCGCGGCGGGGCTCGAGTCGTTCATCTACGGCAAGACCGCCTCCATGCTCTCCAGTGACGCGTGGCTCATCGGCTCGGCGGCGCTGGTCGTCGCGGTCCTGTGCGCCCTGCTGTTCAAGGAGTTCACGCTGCTTTGCTTCGACGGCGCATTCGCGCGGACCGAGGGCTGGCCCGTCGCCCTGCTCGACCTGGTGATGATGGCGATGGTCGTCGCGGTGACCGTCATCGGGCTGCAGGCAGTGGGATTGATCCTGATCATCGCCCTGCTGATCATCCCGCCCGCCGCGGCGCGGTTCTGGACGGATCGCCTGTCGCGCATGATCCTCGCCTCCGCGACAATCGGCGCCGCCAGCGGGCTGCTCGGCGCGGCGCTGAGCGCGTTGCTCCCGCGCCTGCCCGCCGGCGCGATCATCGTCGTCGTCGCGACGGCGATCTTCCTGGTCAGCATGATCTTCGGCCCCACGCGCGGCGTGCTGATGCGCTGGCGCGAGCACCAGCGGCTGAGCCGCAAGGTTTCTCGCCAACACCTGCTCCGCGCCATCTACGAGTCGGCCGAACGCGACAACGCCGACCCGATCCACGTCGGCGTGCCGATCGAGGAGCTCTTGTTGATGCGTTCCTGGTCGACGCCCAGGCTGCGCCGCGCGCTTCGCTCCGCCGAGGGCGCCGGCCTGATCTACGAGGGCTCCGACGGCAACTACCGTCTGACCGACGACGGCATGGTCGAAGCGACCAGCGCCGTGCGAAACCACCGGCTGTGGGAGGCGTACCTCGTCACCCACGCCGACATCGCCCCCAGCCACGTCGACCGCGACGCCGACCAGATCGAGCACGTGCTCGGCCGGCAGATGGTGAAGAAGCTGGAAGCGATCGTGGCGCAGGACTACCCGGACTCGCCAGTTCCGCCGAGCCCACACAAGATCGGAGTGAAGGAACCGCAGATGAACGCAGATGCACGCAGATAGGACAATTCAGATTTGAATCTATCTGCGTTCATCTGCGTTCATCTGCGGCTCAACTAAAATGAATCTAACCGCAACCATCATCTGGGCGATCGACGGCTGGATCATCGTCGCGGGGGTGCTGTGCGCGATGGCCTGCGCGCTGCTCGGGAACTTCCTCGTGCTGCGCAAGATGAGCATGATGGGCGATGCGATCAGCCACGCCGTGCTGCCGGGGCTGGCAGCGGCGTTCCTCATCACGGGCTCACGCGAGAGCTTTCCGATGTTCGTCGGCGCCGCCATCGTCGGTGTGCTGACGGCGGTGCTCACGCAGTGGGTCGCGAAGTTCGGGAAGGTCGACGAGAGCGCGTCGATGGGCGTCGTCTTCACCGCCCTCTTCGCGATCGGGTTGATCATGATCGTCCGCGCCGCCGACAAGGTCGACCTCGACCCCGGCTGCGTGCTTTACGGGGCCATCGAGACGATCCCCGGCGAAGCGCTCGCCGGCGGCGTGCCGGGGTCGGTCGTGCGCCTCGCGGTCGTGTTCGCGGTCAACCTGCTCGTCGTGCTCGTCTTCTTCAAGGAGCTGAAGATCAGCTCCTTCGACCCGGAACTCGCGACGACCCTCGGCATCAACTCGACGTTCATGCACTACCTTCTGATGACGCTCGTGGCGCTGACGACCGTCGCGGCGTTCGAGGTCGTCGGCAGCGTCCTCGTCGTCGCGATGCTGATCGTCCCCGCCGCCGCCGCGCACCTGCTCACCGACCGGCTCGGGCCGATGATCGTCGTCAGCCTCGTCCTCGCCGCGGCGAGCGCAATCGGCGGGCACTGGGCGGCGATCACCGTGCCCGGATGGTTCGGCGACCCTGCGATCACCGACACGAACACCGCGGGGATGATGGCCGTCGTCGCGGGGCTGCTGTTCACGCTCGCGATGCTCGCGGGGCCGCGGCACGGGATCGTCAGCAAGCTGGTGCATCGCACGACCGTCACGCTGCGCGTCGCACGCGAAGACTTGCTGGGCCTCTTCTACCGCCACGAAGAGCTGCACGGCACGGAACGTCCCGCGCTCGCCGCGCAGGTGATGAAGGAGGCGGTCGTCGGCGGGCCGGTGCTCGGTCGCGTCGCGCTGCACACGCTGATGCGCCGAGACGAGATCGAGCGCCAGGGCGGCGGCTTCCGGCTCACATCGCGCGGCCGAGACGAGGCAAGACAGCTCGTGCGCTCACACCGCCTTTGGGAAGGCTATTTGCAATCGCACCTGAACCTCCCCGTCGACCACCTCCACGCCCCCGCCGAGCGGCTCGAGCACGTGACGAGCCCGGCGATGCGCGAGGAACTCGCGGAAGGCGCCGATCCGCAAGTCGACCCGCAGGGGAAGTCGATCCCGCGGGAGGCGGGAGATGACAAGATGACAAGATGACAAGATGACAAGATGACAAGATGACAAGGCGAGGGGGTGAATTTCCTCACCTTGTCATCCCCTCATCTTGTCATCTTGTCAGGCTATCATTTCGCACGTGATCTCCGCCTGGCTCGTATTCATCGCCCTCCTGCTCGCGCTGCTCCTCTTCCTCTGCGCCGGCGTCGTGTTCGGCATGGCGAACATGCTGCTCAAACCCGAGCGGATGACGGACGGGAGGGCGACGTACGTGCTGCAGCGGCTGTCGCCGGGGGATCTCGGACTGCCGTTTGAGGAAGTGGCGTTTGAGGTTCGCGACGCCGCCCCTCGACCAGGCTCGGGGCGGGCGAGCGGCGGAGGGAAGCTGAAGGTCAAGGGCTGGTGGATCCCGTCGCGCGGGCGGACGGGCAAGTGCGTCGTGGCGCTGCACGGGTACCGCGACGCCAAAGTCGGCGCGATCGCGTGGGCGCCGACGTTCCACTCACTCGGCTACGGCGTCCTCGCCCTGGACCTGCGCGCCCACGGCGAGTCCGGCGGCGCCCACAGCACGGCAGGCTTCTTCGAGCGGCACGACGTGGGCGACGTCATCAATCAGTTCCGCGCAAACCACCCCGGCGAGTCGCAGAGCGTGATCCTCTTCGGCGTCAGCCTCGGCGCCGCCGTCGCCGCCGCCGTCGCGGCGCAGCGGGACGACATCGACGGCGTGATCCTCGAATCCCCCTTCGCCGACTACCGCGGCGCGATCGCGGCCCATGCGGAGATCCTCGGGCAGCCCGGCGGGTTCTTGCAGGAACTGGGCGTGCGGTTGGCGCAACGGATGAGCGGTGCGGACTTCGACGCGGTGCGACCGGTCGATCTGATCCCGCAGATTCGCGCGCCGCTGATGATCATCCTGGCGGGCGACGACCCGTTCGTGCCAGCGAGGGACGTGAGACGGATCGACGAGGCGGCGCAGGCGCGGCCGGCGGATCGCGTGACGGTTGTCTGGCACGTGCAGGAAGCACCGCACGTGCAGGCGCTGAGCGCGGACCCGGTGGCGTACAGAGGAAAGGTTGCAGAGTTCTTGGAAGCGCCCGAGGGGGCCGTTCTGGTCCCTTCTCCCGGCCGGCGTTGAGCGCAGTCGAAATGTACTCCGGGAGAAGGTTAGGATGAGGGTGATTTGATTCGTCGAGAGTCGCTCGACGTTCGAAATCACCCTCACCTCTGCCCTCTCCCGGAGTACGGCTCGACTGAGCTCGCCGAAGTCCGGGCGAGGGGGTAAGATCACTTCTTCTTCGCCGCCGTCTCCGCGATGAACTTGTCGGCCTCGGCGATGCTCGCTTCCATTTCCTTGATCAGCTTGTCGATATCGGCGCCGAGTTCCACTTCCGTCCCCGCCAGCGAGCCGATGGCCTCCGCGTTGAGGTTGCTCTTGATGAACAGCACCCGGTTCTTGAAGCGCTGGAGCACCGGGTCCATGGAAAGCGTGGCCGTCTCCATGCGCTGGATCATCTCGCCGTAGTTCACCTTCGTCTTGTCGAACAGCTCCTGCGCGCCCTTCTGGAGCGCGGGATCGCCTTTGATCTCGGCGATCTCGCCCTTCCACTCGGTGAACAGCGCATCCCCCACGCGCTTCACGCCGGTCACCTTCTCCCTCACCACGTTGGCCTGGCTCTCGCTTCGCTGGTACGCCTTGTTCAGCTTGTTGTACATCGCGTCGAGGTCGCCGCCCTTGTAGTTGACGACGCTCTTGAACTCGTCGAGCGCGGAGGCGAACTCCTTCTTCGCCTCAACCTGCGCGTCGCGGGCTTCCTCCACGTTGTCAACCAGGCGCTCGCGCTTGTCGTAGCCGAATTTCTCCCAGGTGTTGTAGTAGTACTTACGCGTCGTCGCGCAGCCGGCGGCGAGGAGGATCAGGGCGACGGTTACGGTCAGGGGTGAGGTGCGCTTCATGCACCATACCGTAGCGAACCCGGCCGTTATTCCCAACGCAAAAACGCTCGGCGACACGACGCGCGCGATCAGCCGCGCAGGTCCTTGCTCGTCGCCAGCGCGATGACGCGGCCTTCCGTTCCGACCGCGCAGTAGAAGTGGTAGACGATGCCATCGTGCTTCACGAGCCACGGCTTGTGCGCGAACGTCTCGTCCCACGGCTCCGACGGCTCGACCGTGTGCGGCCCATCCCACTTCGTCCAGTTCACCAAATCGCGCGACACGGCGAACGTGTCGAACGCCTTGGGCTTCCAGCGGTGGCCGAAGTAGTGCATCACCCAAAGGGGCTTGCCGTCGAGTTTCATGCGGACGATCTGCGGATCGCCGGAGATGCCGTTGCCGATGTGGTCGATGACGGGTCCGTCGCCGTGGCGGCTCCACTGGACCATGTCGGCGGAGACGGCGATGCCGATGCGCTCGATCCCCTGCTTCCCCTCCTGCTTGCCGTTGTAGAACATGACGAACGGGTGCTGCAGCGTCTCGGCGTCGTCGCGGATGATCGAGCTTTTGTAGAGCGTCTTGCGCTCGAACGGGCGGGCCGCAGGATCGGACGGCTGCATCACCGGGTTCTCCGGGTGGCGCTCCCACGGCTGCGCCTTGTCGGGTGAGTCGGTCGTCGCGATGCCGATGGAGAGCGGATCGGGCTCGTAGCCCTGCTGGTGTCCGCCGAGGTAGCTCATCCAGTACTTGCCCGCGTACGGCTGCGGGGCGCACGAGCCGCCCCACTCGGTGTCGATCAGCGCCACGCCGCCGCCCGCCTGCCACTTGTCCCAGCCATCGGGCGCGAACGGCAGCACCTTGCCCAGCGGCTCCCACTTCAGGAGGTTGTCGCTCACGGCCAGTTCCGTTTCGTAGCCCACCTTGTCAAGAAGCGAGACGTACACCATGTACCAGCGGTTGTTGAACCGGTAGACGCAGGGGCAGTCGACGAGGCCGTCTTTCTCGGCGTGACGAATGACGACGCCGTGCTTGAAGGGGGTTTTCGATTCCTCGTAGACGCGGCGCATGATTTCGGGGTCGATGACACTTGGCGCTGTTGCGGGGTGATCGGGCATGACACGAGTGTAAAAGCTATCGTGACTTTGATGAAGCCTTGGAACCACTGGTACCACTGCACGGGGAGCACGTACGGGACGTGGGTGCGGGGTGAATCAAAGGGGTGGAGGGCGCGTCATCATCGGGAGCACGTGGATGGGGATTACAAGAATCCACCACCTGTCGGGAAATACGACGCGCTGCGCGCCCGGTCTGAGGTGTTAATGAAGCGCAAGAAGGTCGAGTTGACACCGAAGCAGCGCCGAATCGCATGTGATGCGATGGTCGCGTCGCTGAAGAAGGACGGAGCGGAGTGCCTTGCGCTGTGCGTGGGCAAGAAACACTGGCACGCACTCGTGCGGACGATGCCGTTGCGTCAGCACCGGACGGAGAGCTTCCTTTTCCGGGATGCGCGGCGCGTGATGGGACGCGCCAAGGGGCGCAGTGCGCGGGCGCTGAGTAAGTGCGGAGAGCTTCCGCAGGGTGGAGTATGGGCGGTTCGATGCAGACCGATTCCGATCAAGGAGCGTGCGCATCAGGTGAACGTGTGCGGGTACATCCCGGATCACGCGAAGAAGGGCGCTGCGGTTTACTGCGCGGTTAAGGTGCCTCCAAGACGAACGAAGAAGCCCAGGGCTTAAGCCCAGGGCTTTTGAATTCTCTCGGAAACACGCGATGCCCCAACCGACCCCATCCGTCCCCGCGCCATCCGCACAAAACCCCCGAATTCACCCAAAACGCGCAAAGTTCCAGTTGAATCCCTCGAAATCGGGGGTATGGTGAGGTCGGGAGTGGACGGGCAGTTCCGCCGCGACGGCGCGAACGTTTTACTCCCCACAGCGAACCTGCCGATGCGATGCGTCGTCTGACGTTTCTCGCTCGCGTTTATCCCGCGCGGATCATCGCCGCGCGCGGATTGGCGGGTTTCGTTTTGAGTTTCGGAGGGCTTGGATGTTGTCATCCCGACGATGCGCGCAATTGGGCCTCCTGGCTGCGGGCGTGGTGCTCGCGTCGAGCCTCGGCGTCTTGCTCGCGTTCAGCCCGACGCACGAGCCGATCGTCCAGGCAACCCCCACCGGTGAGCCCGCCCCCGCCTTCCACCTGCGCGACCTCGACGGCGCCCACTACGACTCCGCCGCCCTGCGCGGCAAAGCCGTCGTCGTCTTCTTCAGCTCCATGCACTGTGGCACGTGCGACGCCTACCAGGATCGCGTGATGAGCCTCGCGCGCCAGTACGGCAACGACCGGCGGGTGCAGTTCCTGGCGATGAACCGCGACGTCTCCTCGGGCGACCAGAAGCAACTGCTGGAAGTGCGCGTCTTCACGAAGGTGCTCGACCGCCCGTTCCCCACGCTGCTGGACGTCGCCGGGCGGACGGCCGAGCGGTTCGGCGCCAAGCCGGCGCAGTTCGCCGTGCTCGACGGCGACGGCGCCCTGCGCTACCTGGGCGGCTTCGACGACAACCGCGACGCGACCAAGGTCATCCGCCACTACGTCGCCGACGAACTCCGCCGCGCCCTCCACGATCTGCCCACCGCGATCGCCGCGCGCTGACGCCCCTCCCCCTCACGTTTTCGCGTCCCACGTTGTCACGTACTCACCCCCCGCTCAGGGCCTTTCAGTTCTCGCTCGAAGGCGACCGCGAAGGTCGCGATGGCGCGAAGCCGGACGCGAAGGGGTCATTCCGGCTCAACCGCTTGCCCTTCACCCGGCTCAGCACCACCAGCCGTTCCCGCTCTTTCCGACTCATCACCAGTCGCTCCATTCGAGCCGATTACTCGACCGCGACAGGTGACACTTTCATTGCGTCCGACAGGTGACACTTTCACTGCGTTACCCAGGGCAATCGCATGTCCGCTCTTCTGT
>JBAUGM010000329.1:0-4284 GCA_049679725.1 Tepidisphaeraceae bacterium | reverse complement strand
CCACCACCGCGAGCAAGCTCGCGGGCGACACGGGTTGCGCGCGGCGCGTGGGGTCAGCGGGGCTCTTGTCCCGGTTGCGGCGCGCGGCGTGTGCGCGTCAATGGCTCCAGCATCAACGTCGCGTCGTTCGGTTCAGAATCCCCCGGCCTGGCGCTGGGCTGCGTGGCGGGCGTTTCACGGAGGATTTTCAGCAGCTTTTGCACGTCGGCGTGCACCGACTCGCTGGCGGTGATGATGATCTTGCTGGCGAACACGCTGATGCTTCCGGTGCCGCCGTTCTTGATCCACGAATTCGGCTCGACGTTCGAGAGGATGACCAGCCCCAGATCGTTGACCGAGCGGCTGGGTTGACCTTCCCGCGTGTAATCGGTGGCGAGGTCGCCGACGTCGTACGCGCGGATGACGAGCTTCGTGGGCGGCAGCGCCCGGTCGGGCGCATCGATGGTGATCACACCGTTCTCGATGCGGTACGCCAGGCCGCCGCCCTGCTCCTTGAGGACCAGCGCCAGGACGTCCTTGAACGCGACATCGCGAAGGTTGAGCGAGACGGGCGCGCCGCGGTCGATCCCCGCCGCCTCGATGGCGCGCCAGTTGACGAAGATGTTGGATGAGGTGACGTCGCGGAGCGCGTCGATCACGTCCGTCAGCGGGATGCCCTCGAACTTGACCTCGGGCAGCTTCTTGTCGAGCACCGCCTTCATCGCGGGGTCGACCGGTGGTCCCGGCAGGGATTCGCCCGGCATCGCGGGATCCATCCCGAGGCCGCCAAGGAGCACTTGCCCGCCATCGACGGCCGCGCCCGGCACCGGGCCCGGTTGACGATGGGCGGCCAACCGGTGCGACTCCCCGCGCTCCGGCAGCGAGACGGAACTCATGTTGCCGAAGCGCTTCGCCACTTCCGCTTCGAGTTGCACCGGCGACAAACCCGCTGCTTTCATGATCTGCCCCTGCGGAAGGCGCAGCTTGCCATCGGCATCCACGCGCGACGTCTTGACGGTTTCCACGCCCTCACCAGCGATATGCATGGCGGAAACTGTGACGAGATCGCCGGGCTTGATCTTCGCATTCGCGGCGGGAGCGGTTTCGAGCACTTCCAACGCGGAGCGGCGCATCTCCGTCAATTCGTCGACCACGCGATCGGCGACGCCGGGACCCGCCTCGCGCCGCGCCGGTGCCGGTCGCGTGGAAGGCTGAGGCTCTTCCGCCTGCACCGCGTCCGTCAGCGCGACCAGCCCCAAGGTGAGCACCAGCAGCGCCGCCACCACCGTCCACGTTCGGCCACTGTTTGCGAACTGCGCGATCATGATGATCCTCCGCTTCATTTGTTGCTTGCCTTCGAGGATGCCGACGCCGCCGGGCAAAGGCTTGGCGTCGCGGGAGAATGTTTCCAGCAGCTTGACGATCGTGTGGCCGTAGGCGCGGCGGTCCGTCTCGCTCGTCCGCGACAACACCAGCTCATCGCACGCCAGCTCGCGCTCCAGGCGCAGCCGCCACGCGACGAGCCAGACGATCGGGTTCATCCAGTGGAGCACGGTCAGGAGCGTGGCCGCCCAGTTGATGGCGACGTCGCGACGCTTCAGGTGGGCCAGCTCGTGCAGGAAGATCAGGCGCAGCTCGCACGCGTCAAAGCGGGTGAGCAGATCGCGCGGCACGAGAAGCCTTGGGCGGACGAAGCCGACGAGTGCGGGGCTGAACAAACCGTCGCCCGCAAGCAGCGTCGGGAGACGGTGAACGTTGAGTTCATCGCCGGTGGCGAGGAGGACGGCGAGGGTCGCGGCGTCGTCGATGTGGTCGAGACGTCGCATCATGCGCGAGACGCGGAGCGTCGCCCACGCGATGCGTAGCGCGAGCAGCAGCGCCCCGGCGATCCAGACGCACGCCAGGACCTGTGGCCACCCCGTCCACAGGTTCGGCGCGGGCGCGGGTTGCACGGGTTGCGCCGCTTGCGGCTTCGCGGACGAAAGCGGGTCGATTCGCGAAGCCGCAAGCGGTGCAACGTGCGCGGGCAACGCGAACCGCACGTGCGTCACGCGATCGATCTCACGCGCCTCGCGCACTTCGCGCGGCGCGTTCGCCCCGTTCGTTAGGTTGAACACGCTCAGCGGGCTGCTCGGCACGACGGGCAGCGCGAGGCGCACGAGCACCAGCATCCACATCGCGTGCCGCCACCGCGCCGAGAGGCGCTTGCCGAAGATCAGTTGAACCGCGACGATGAGCAGGGCCAGCACGGAACCCTGCCACGACGCGCGCCACACCGCACCGCCGACGCCAACCAGTTGCTCCAGCCACTCCGCGCCGCTCATGGGACGCCTCACAATCGAAGATTTTTCAACCGCGGATGAACGCAGATGAACGCGGATAAGAAATCAATTGACTTCTGCCTGATCTGCGTTCATCTGCGTTCATCTGCGGCTCAATCGTTTTCACGTCACTGACCTTCGCCGTCGAGGATCCGGCGCAGTTGTTTCAGCTCGTCATCCGACAATTTCGAGTGCGTGAGCAAATGAACGACGGCCGGCGTGACCGAGCCGTCGAAGACGCGCGAGAGGAACGAGCGACTCTCCTGCCGGACGCACGCATCGCGCGAGATCTTTGACCGGTAGAGGTATCGCTTGCCTTCCGGCTTGTAGGCCAGCGCCCCCTTGCCGACGAGACGGGTGAGCATGGTCTTGACCGTCTGCGGGTGCCACTGCCGCTCGGCGGCGAGCCGATCGGCGACGTCGCTGGCGGCGACGGGCTCGTGGTCCCACACGACCTTCATCACGTCCCACTCCGCTTCGGAGATTCCCGGCGCCTTGGCCATCTCATCGCCCTTTCGACTACAGGTGTAGATGGAGTATGACTACGGGTGTGGTCGGAGTCAAGGGAAATTGCCGATTTGCGATTTGCGATTTGCGATTGAAATGCTGGAGCACGTTCGTCGCCGCCGTCTTTCAATCGCAAATCGGCAATCGGCAATCGGCAATTGCCTTGGCCTCTTCGGTCACTTAGCCTGCGATCATGCACGCCATCCTCACCGCCATCGGCACCGATCGTCCCGGGCTCGTGGACGAGGTTTCGCAGTTCATCTTCGAGCGCGGCGGGAACATCGAGGACTCGCGCATGGTCAACCTGCGCGGGCAGTTCGCCATGGTCGTGCTGATCGGCGGGAGCGAGGAGGCGATCCGCAAGGTGGAAGCCAAGCTGGACGCGCTGGCGCAGAACAGCCGCATCCGGGCCGAAATCCAACCCGCGGCTGACGCGGCGGCGCCGTTGGCCGCGCGCGACGCCATCCCCTACCGGCTCACCGCCACCGCGATCGACCAGCAGGGGCTGGTCCACCGCATCGCGCACGTGCTCCGCGAGCTCGGCGTGAACATCGAAAGCCTCGACACGCGCCTCGCGGCCGCCCCGTACACGGGGGCGCCGGTGTTCGAGATGGAGTTGGTCGTCGCCGTCCCGCGCAGCGCGCCACTCAGCAAGCTGCGCGATCAGCTCGGGAAGCTGTGCGACGAGCTGAACATCGACTGGCAACTCGAGCCGGCGTGAAGAGGCGCTGAACGACCTCCCGATCAGGTCGCTTCCGCCAGCGCTGATCGCATGGACAAACACGAATCTGTCAAAATTCCTCTGGTCCTTTTCCGCGCGCGATGTCTACGCTACTTGTTCCACGCCGATCACCTCCGTGGGTTGACGTTGTGAAGGAGGTTTGTCATGTCGCGTCGCGCCTCTCTTGCGGCTCTTTCGCTCGCGTCCATCGTCTTCGTCAGCGCTGACACGCAAGGGGGCCCGGTGGCGGACTTCGACGATGGGAACCAGGGCTTCACCGCGCCGGCGCCGGGATTCTCGCTCGATCACCAGGCGAGCGGCGGCAACCCGGACGGCTTCGCGCTGCTCAGCGACCTGGCGAAGGATGGCGCGGGCGGATTCGTCCACGCGCCCGATCCGTTCGTCGGAGATCTCAGCGGCTTCGAGTCGGTGCAGTGGGACATCCTGCGCCCGAGCGACGCCATCCTGCCCGGCATCGTGCTGGTCGAAGGTCCCGGCGGGCGCTTCGTGTTCGCATCGGACGGTGCGTCGGCGGGCGATTGGGAAACGATCACCGCGCCGTTCGACGACGCCGGCGCCTGGGAGCAGGCCGACGGCAGCGGAACGCTCGCCGACACGCTGGGCGGCGTCACGCGGCTCGGCTTCCTACTCGAGGTCACCGCGACCACCGGCACGGAAGCGGGCCTCGACAACGTGCGCCTGCTGGACCGCGACGGCAACGGTAACGGCGGCGGCCAGGTCATCCCCCTCCCGGCC
>JBAUGM010000328.1:0-4767 GCA_049679725.1 Tepidisphaeraceae bacterium | reverse complement strand
TGCGCGATTCTCATGAGAATCGCGCACGACTCGGGGTAGATGGGACGCGCGGCGCCTCGTGCGCCTTCCGCTTGCGGCGTCGCGGACCAAAACGCTTCCGTCCGCGAAGCCCGCAAGCGGGGCTCTTTGAGACGTCGGATGGATGTTCCGGAATGTTCCGGAATGTTCCAGTACTTCTCGGGATGACGCCGTTGACGCTCGTTTACCGGAGTTGACCTGGGTTGACGTAGGTTGACCTGGGTTTACCTGGATTGACCGACTCGCGCTGGCGCGCAAAACGAACCCATTTGCCGCACCGCTCGTTTGCGGACCGCGACAGATTTACCTATAATGCCCCATTCGCCACCGGGCGGGAGGTCCGTCCGGAACATCATGGTATGGAACGTCGGCGCGGCGTGGACGTCGGCGGTCTTTTTCTAAACCGGGCCACGCACAACAAAGGGTTAGGTCCCGATTCACCTCGTGGGCCGCAACACGTTTATGGTCGATTTCAATCTCATCAACTCCCTCGGGGCCTTCGAGGACGAAGTCAACGCCGCCGTCGCCACCGCCCTCGGTGACGCCGCCAACGACCTCGGCAAACTCGTCGGTACCGACGAAGCCCAGGACTTCAGTCCCGGCGCCATCATCAAGGGCAAAGTCTCCGGCAAGGCCGGCGACGACTTCATCGTCGAGCTGGGCCTCAAGAGCGAAGGCATCCTCGAGCGCAGCGAGTTCGACTCTCCCGAAGACGTGAAGCCGGGCGACGAAGTGCGCGTGCTCCTCGAAGACGTCGAAGGCGATACCGGTCTGGTGAAGATCAGCAAGCGCAAGGCTGATCGCATCATCAACTGGGAAGCCATCATGAAGAGCAAGAAGGAAGGCGACCCCGTCTCCGGCAAGGTGACGAAGAAGATCAAGGGCGGCCTGCTCGTCGACATCGGCGTGCCCGTCTTCCTCCCCGCCAGCCAGGTCGACATCCGCCGGCCGGGCGAGATCAGCGATTGGATCGGCCGACACATCGACGCGATGATCCTCAAGATCGACGAGGAGCGGCGCAACATCGTCATCTCCCGCCGCAAGATGATCGAAGTCCAGCGCGAGGAGATGAAGAAGAAGACGTTCGAGAGCCTCCAGATCGGCGAGCTGCGCAAGGGCGTGGTCAAGAACATCGCCGACTTCGGCGCGTTCATCGACCTGGGCGGCATCGACGGGTTGCTGCACATCACGGACATGTCGTGGGGCCGGATCAACCACCCCAGCGAGATGCTGAAGATCGACCAGGAAGTCGAAGTGAAGGTCCTGTCGATCGACAAGGACAAGGAAAAGATCGCCCTGGGGCTGAAGCAGAAGGACGCTTCGCCGTGGGAGAACATCGAGACGAAGTACGCGATCGGCAGCGTTCACGAGGCCGAGGTCGTGAACATCATGTCCTACGGCGCGTTCTGCAAGCTTGAGGAAGGCGTCGAGGGCCTGGTTCACATCTCGGAGATGAGCTGGACGAAGCGCATCAACCACCCGAGCGAGGTCGTCACGGCGAACCAGAAGGTTCACGTGAAGGTGCTCGAGATCAACAAGGACAAGCAGGAAATCTCCCTCGGCATGAAGCAGGTCGAGGAGAACCCCTGGGAGCGCGTGGCCGAGAAGTACCCGCCCAACAGCGTGGTCAAGGGCAAGGTCCGCAACATCGCCAACTACGGGGCGTTCGTCGAGATCGAAGAAGGCATCGACGGGTTGCTGCACGTTTCCGACCTGTCGTGGACGAAGAAGGTCGGCCACCCGAGCGAAGTGCTCAAGAAGGGCGAAGAGGTCGAAGCCGTCGTCCTGTCCGTCGATCAGGAGAAGCAGCGCATCGCACTGGGCCTGAAGCAGATGACCGAAGACCCGTGGATCCAGGCGATCCCCAGCGCGTACCGCCCGGGCATGGTCGTCAAGGGGCACGTCACGAAGATCGCCAACTTCGGCGTGTTCGTGGAGCTCGCCCCGGGTCTGGAAGGGTTGCTGCACATCTCGGAGATCTCCGACCAGAAGGTGGAGAAGCCCGAGGACAACCTGAAGGTCGGGCAGGAAGTCGACGTCAAGATCCTCCGCGTGGACAGCGAAGAGCGGAAGATCGGCCTGTCGCTCAAGCGCGCCCAGTGGGCGCAGGAAGAGGAGAAGCGCGAGGAGGTGCGTGCCCAACGCTCCGAGAAGCGCGGCCTCCGCGGCGGCCTGGAAGGCGGCGAGCAATCCACCGGCCTGGGCGACCTCAAACTCGGCGAGTAATCAACTCGCGACCTCGTGAAGCGGCGGCACTTGTGCCGCGTTCGCCCACGCGAAACCGTTTGCCTTATCGGGCCGCCCCGCACAATCCGGGGCGGCCCTTTTGTTTGCCCGTTTTCCCTTGACGCACGCGACCCCCACAGACAGAATCCTGCCACCCGCACCGGGCGCGATAAACTGCGGGCTTGTGTAGTTGGCGAGAGGGTCCTGGCGCAAAAGTCAGTTCCATTTCCAGCCGATACTGACCATGGGTACATCGTCCCGGCCGGCTCCGGTTTGGGCGAACCGAGGGTCCCTCTCGAGCGAATAATCACAGGGTGCCACGTGTTATACCCCACGTGATACGCACCAAACGACGGCGTCGCACCATTATGGCATCAGCGGCTGTCCAATCCGGTCTTCAGCTCTACCTTCGTCAGATCAACGAATCCCCGTTGCTCACCGCCGACGAAGAGAAAACGCTCGGCCGGCGCATCATTAACGACAACGATCCCGCGGCGCGCGAACGCATGGTTCGCTCCAACCTGCGCCTCGTCGTCAACATCGCCAAGAACTACGTCAACCGCGGCCTCTCACTGCCCGACCTCATCGAGGAAGGCAACATCGGCCTATTGAAAGCCGTCGAAGGGTTCGACCCCGAGAACGGCTGCCGCTTCAGCACCTACGCGAGCTGGTGGATCAAGCAGGCCATCAAGCGCGCGCTGATCAACTCCGTCCAGCCGATCCACATCCCGGCCTACATGGTCGAGATGATGTCGAAGCTGAAGTACGCCATGCGCCAGCTGGAAGACAGCCTCGGGCGGCTCCCATCGGTCGATGAGCTCTCGGCCCACCTGAAGATGTCGCCGAAGAAGGTCAAGATCATCCGCAAGGCCGTGAAGGCCTACCACGCCCCCACGCAGTTCGGCGGCGGCAACAGCATGGGCGACGGCGAGATGACGATCAACGACCTCGTCGCCGACACGCACAATCCGGGCCCCGGCGACATCGTCCAGTCCGTCGACGAGCTTCGCCAGCTCGGCGAGCTCCTCCAGGAGATCGACGAGCGCGCCAGCAAGATCCTCAAGCTCCGCTACGGCCTCGACGGCGAAGACCCGATGACCCTCAAGGAAATCGGCGAGCGCATCGGCCTCACCCGCGAGCGCGTCCGCCAGATCGAGCACGAAGCGCTGCGCAAGCTGCGCGACTCGATGATGGTTGGGGCGTAACCGCCCGTCCCCCAGGCTATTTCGTGCCCGCGAGCTGTCCGCATTCCGGGCAGCGTTGCGGGGTTGCACGAAGGTCGTACCCGCACAACGTGCACCGCCCTTCCCCGTAGGCCCGGCGACGTCGTATCATCGTGACGAGGCCGAATGCCGGCATCACGGCCGAAGCGGAGGCGATCGACCACAGCGGCACCCGCACTGCCGCGTTCCGCCACGAGGGGAATCGATCCCACCTTGAGAACGCGAATCCCGCCAGCTCGTAGCGGACGTCGGGCCTGGCGGGACTGCACCGGAAGGCGAGTTCCATGATGGGACACGATCGCCACTCGAATCCTGATTGCTGCTTGCCGTACGCGTACGTCCCGCGCTGAAGATATACGGCTCCGTACACCAGCTCCACCTTCAGGTTCCGCCAATGGTCGTGACCGTGCACGAGCTGCGTCTCGCGCGGCACGTCGAGCAGCCGCCGGTGCGTGAAGACGTCTTCGAACCGCTTGCTCCGCGCCCACGCGGCGCAGCTTAGCACCAGCAGGATCGTCGAGGTGATCATCGTGTACGTGCGGAGTCGGAATCGAAAAGAGGTCATCGTTCAACCTCCGGCGTCCATTGGCACCCTCAAACACCCAATGCGCCGCTGCGCTGATGGTTGCAACCGATGTCGTACGCGAGCACATCGATTGCTCGCATCCAGTCCACCTCCATCTTACACTCAGCCTCATGACCGACCCGACTATCCGCCTCAAAAAGCTCATCCGCGACATTCCCGACTTTCCCAAGCCGGGGATCCTGTTCCGCGACATCACCCCCCTGCTCGCGGACGCCTCCGGACTGGCGCTGTCGATCGAGCTGATGGCCAACCCGTTCCGCGGGAAGAACGTCGACCTCGTCGTCGGCGCCGAGAGCCGCGGGTTCATCTTCGGGACGGCCGTCGCGTGTTGTTTGAGCGCGGGGTTCGTGCTCGTGCGCAAGCCGGGGAAGCTGCCGCACAAGAAGGTGAGTCGCACGTACGACCTGGAATACGGGCAGGACACGCTGGAAATGCACGCGGACGCGATCGTCGCGGGGCAGCGCGTGCTGGTCGTCGACGACGTCCTCGCGACCGGCGGGACGATGAAGGCATCGTGCGACCTCGTCGAGCAATTGGGCGGGAAGATCGTGGGCGTCGCGGTGCTGACGGAGCTCGTCGCGCTGGGCGGGCGTCAGAAGGTCGGGCAGTACGAGGTACACTCGGTGCTGCAGTATTGACCTGACGGACCCGTCTTTCCCCTTCCCGTGAAGCGCCGCCGCTTGCGGCGGGTTTCTCTCTCGTCCGAAGCAAGAC
>JBAUGM010000327.1:0-2540 GCA_049679725.1 Tepidisphaeraceae bacterium | reverse complement strand
GTCCCCGATCACCAGCACGCCCCCGGCGATCGCCGGGCTGGCGGTGATGCCGCGGCTGGCTTTGAACTCCCAAATCAGCTCGCCGCGCTTCAGGTCCAGCACGTAGAGGCTCTTGTCCTTGCTCCCGACGTACACGCGCCCGGTGCTGATCAGGGGAGACGAGTCCACGTCGAGGCGCGCCTTGAACGTCCAGATCCGCTTGCCGCTCGCCAGGTCGATCGCGTGCACCTGCCGGTCGCGCGCGCCGATCACGACTAACTGCTCGCTCACCGCGGGCGATGAATAGGCCATGGCGCGATCGTTGATCTGCTCGTAACTCCAGAGCCGTTTCGTGCCCTCGCGCGCCAGGCAGACGACGCGGCCCTCGTCCGTGCCGATGACGATGCGGTCTTCCATCACCGCCGGCGAGCCGCCCGTCAGCGCGCCGGTGTCGGCGGTGAAGCGCTCGGCGCCGTCGGCAAGGTTCAACGCCAGCAGCTTCGCGTCGCAGCCGGCGATGTAGACCGTGTCGCCCGCGATGGCGGGGGCGCCGTTAATCCGGTCGGCGGCCTGCGCGGTCCAGATGATGTCGCCGCTCGCGACGTCGAGGCAGAGGATCTTACCCGCGTCGTTCACCACGATGACGCGCGCCGCGCCGGGTGCCGCGGCGTTGGCGGAACCGTTGATGGCGGCGCCGGTGTCGCGCGTCCAGAGCTTCTGGCCCTTTGCGAGGGAGACGGCGTGAACGACGCCGGCAAGATCGCCGATGATGATTCGCTCGCCGCAGATCAGCGGCGTGATCGCGAAACCGTCGACGGCTGCCCGGTACGTCCAGCGACGCTCGCCGCTCGTCAGGTCGATCGCATGCAACACGCCTTTGGCATCGGCGACGTAAACGCGGGATTCGTCGATCACGGCGGCGCCGTCGATGCCCGCGTCGCCGTCTTCATCGGCGCGGTACGTCCAGCGCAGCTTCATCGGCGGCGGCGGGAGTTCCGCGGCGCGGCCCAACAGCGCACCGCCGCCGTGAAACGCCCAGGACCCCGCAGGCGCTGTCGTGGGGGCATCGGCGGAAACGAAGAAGGTCATCGCGAGAACCGCGATCGCCGTCACCGCCGAAATGGAATATCGCCCACGCATCGTCTTACTCATGCCGCAAGTCCGCGGGCTCGATCCTCCGGCCGCCCAGCCAGATCGCGAGCGTCAGGATCAACAAGCCGCTCAGCGACACGACCACCAGCGTCGCGGCCAAGCCACCGAGATGCAATGGTCTGGCCTCGGCGATCGCCGCGGGCATGACGCCGACGAGCGCACAGGCCGTGCCCGCAAGCAGCCCGATGAGCAGCAGCGAACCGTTCTCCATCAGCACCAGCTTCAGCCGCTGCACCTGGGAGAACCCGATCGCGGACAGCAGCGCCAGCTCCGCGCGGCGCTCGATCAGCCCGCGCAGCATGACGACCGTCAAGCCCACCGTCCCCAGGAGCAATCCCAACGCGCCGAGCGTCTGGAACGTCGCGAGGTACGTATTGGCGACCTCTCGATAAGCCGCCAACCGATCGGCCGTTTGGTCCACGGTGACGGCGAACGGCTCCAGTTCCTCGCCCAGTCGGCGGGTGATCTCCTCCGCCTTGCCGGCGTCGGTATCGCCCAGCACCACACCAAAGCCGCTTTGAAACGGGAACAGCCGGCGGAAGTTTGCCTCGCCCATCAGCAACTCACTTTGAAAGATGCTGCCCTTGAGCGTCGCGACCAGGCGCAGCCGGCGCGGCTGGCCGCTCTGGTCACGAATCGTCAGCGTGTCGCCGATGGCCAGCTTGAGGATGTACTGGGCGGTTTCGTTGTCGGCGATGATCGGGATCTCCGATGCCGAGTCGCTCGACCGCTCGAGCAACGTCCACGGGTTCTCCACCTTCTCCACGGCCCGGGCGAACGCGAAACGATTCTCGCGGATCATCTCGTGCCCGACGGCAAGGATGGTGGGACTGTCCGGGCGCGTGAGGTTGTGGCAACTCGCATCCTGCCCCGCCCAGCGGCGCAGCGACGTGAACCGGACGCCCGACCAGGCAGGCGCATCCGGGTCGCGCATCCCCAATCGCGCGCGGCCCTGGGCCGTGTTGAGATCGGCGAGCAAGGGGATGTCGGCTTGAACGATCAGCCGGTAGCCGCCGGTACCCGAATCCTTCACGCCCGGATCCGACGGCGGGCCTTGTCGCATAGCGGCAACGGTGACAAGCAGGAAGCTCGCCAACGCGATGAGGCAGACGGTGAGCAGGCTGCGCGTCGGGTGAAGCGACGCGGTGCGGATGGCCAGCGCTCGTATCGACCATCGAAGCCAGGCGGGGCCCGTGATCTTCACGAAAGTCGGCGTGAAGAAAGTAGGAGTGTCCCCCTTTTCAGAGGGGGCATTCCTCTTCTTTACACGTAGGAACCATGCGACCGCCGACAGCGCGGCCAGGAGCAAGAGCGATCCGCCGCCGAAGTAGGCGGCTTGGTTGGAAAGCATGCCCGTCGCGCCGGCGGTCAACATGGCGGCACTGGCGATCGCTGCGGCGATCGTGAGA
>JBAUGM010000326.1:0-6535 GCA_049679725.1 Tepidisphaeraceae bacterium | reverse complement strand
GTCGCGCCGGTGATCAGCGCGACCTTGCCGCGGAGGTTGAACAGGTCCATTACAGTGCGATCGTGGTTTACCATGGGTGCGTCCAAAGTTTGTGATCCCTGAGCTTCGCGCAGCGTTTGTCGCGGTGATCACCCGCCGCCGCTGCCGATCATGTCGGCTTGCGGTTGCGTCATGCGGCGGGCGTCCAGCGCCTTGTTCAGCTCCGCGTCAGACATGAACTTCTTTTCCTGGGCCACCTGCCGAACCGTCTTGCCCGTCTTGAAGCTCTCCTTCGCGACATCGGCGGCCTTGTCGTAGCCGATGATGGGCGCGAGGCTCGTGCACATCGCCAGGCTCTGCTCGACGAGCGACTCGCAGCGCTGGCGATCGGCCTGGAGCCCCGCGACCGTCCGGTCCGCGAACACGCGCGCGGCGCGGCCGAGCAGCTCGATCGATTGCAGGATGTTGTAGGCCATCACCGGCATCATCACGTTCAGCTCGAACGTGCTGCCGAGCCCCGAGCCGGCGAACGTGACCGTCGCGTCGTTGCCGATCACCTGGGCCGCGACCATCAGCATCATCTCGCTCATCACCGGGTTCACCTTGCCGGGCATGATCGAGCTGCCCGGCTGCGTCGCGGGGATGCTGATTTCTCCGATCCCGCAGCGCGGCCCGCTCGCGAGCCAGCGGATGTCGTTGGCGATCTTCGTGAGGCTAATCGCGATCGTCTTGAGCTGCCCCGATGCCTCGACGATCCCGTCCTTCGCGGCCTGCGCTTCGAAGTGGTTGTGCGCCTCGACGAAGTCGATCCCCGTCCGCTGCGCGATCACCTTGACCGTGGCCTTCGCGTAATCCGGGTGCGAGTTGATGCCCGTGCCGACGGCCGTGCCACCGAGCGGGAGCTCGCGCAGCGCCTTCATGGCCTTATGAGCGCGATCGACGCCCAGCTTCGCCTGGTGCGCGTAGCCGGACAATTCTTGCCCCAGCCGGATCGGTGTCGCATCCTGAAGATGGGTGCGCCCGATCTTCACGACGTCGTCGTACTCCGCCGCCTTGCGGCTTAGCGCATCGGCCAGGTGCTGTAGCGCCGGGATGAGCGTCTCCCTGATGGCGACGGCGGCGCTCACGTGCATGGCGGTGGGGATCACGTCGTTGGAGCTCTGCTCCATGTTGACGTGATCGTTCGGGTGGACGGGCTCCTTTCCGCCGCGCTTGCCCGTGGCGCCCCCCGCGATCTCGTTGGCGCGGCCGGCGATCACCTCGTTCGTGTTCATGTTCGTCGATGTGCCGCTGCCCGTCTGGAAGATGTCGACGACGAACTGATCGTCCAGCTTCCCGTCCATCACCTCCCTGGCCGCCTGCTGGATGAGCTGCTCGCGTTTCTCGTCCAGGATCCCCAGGTCCCGGTTGACCTCCGCGGCGGCGGACTTGATGAGCCCCATCGCGGCGATGAACTGGCGCGAGAAGCGCAGGTCGGAGATGGGGAAATTCTCCGCCGCGCGTCCCGTCTGCGCGCCGTAGTAGGCGTCGGCGGGGACCTTCATCTCGCCCATGGAGTCTTTTTCGCTTCGGGTTGCTTCGGACATGAGAACCTCTGTCATCCTGTCGTGCGTGGCGTTCGGAAAACGGTTCGGAAAACGAGCGTCGCGTATTATGAAGATCGCACGCGCGGGGACAAGGCGGCGCGGGTGCAGGTAAGTCATTGCCACGACTCGACTGAGCTCGTCGAAGTCTGAAGTGGCAGCGCCGCGTGCGGCGCGAAATGGGTTCGTTTTGTCATTTCGCGTGGATGGAAGATTCCGGAACATTCCGGAAGGTTCCGGCACATTTCGGCGCCCGGTCCCCGGGGCTGCTCCGGTCGCACAGCTCCCTGCGCCACGCCCCGGGGCGTAGCGCAAGCGGAGCCCGGGGATCGGTCAGCGCACATTGGCTTCGTTTCGTCATCTTCCCTTTCGACTGAACATTCATGCACATTTCCGCACATTCCCCGCGCGCCTCGTGCACGCTCACGAAGAATGGCGCATCCCATCCATCCCAACCGTTGCGCGATTGTGATTAAAATCGCGCACGACGATTTTCGCGATCGCGCGAAAAGCCCTGAAAAACGCGGCAAAAAAATCTGGATTCCGGCGGGATTGCTGTAAGTCCTTTTGCGCGTTTGTCACGACATTCGCGCACGACTTGATCAGCGACTCATCTGCTCTCGTCGCCGCGCTCGATGTGGAAGAAGTCGAAGCGCGCCTCGGCGGAACTCGACGGGCCGGGCGAGCCCGCGGCGATGCCGATCTTGGTTTCGGTGAAGCGGGCGTCAAACTGCGCGTCGAGCTGGCGCCATTTCGTGCCGTCGGCGCTGGCAAAAAACGCGAGCGCATCCCCCGTCTTGCGGATGCGGAGGTAGCGCTCGCCCTGCGCATCGGTCAACCGTTTGGCGTACTTGCCCTTCGTCTCGCGCGAGGCTTCCAGGCGTAACCCGTTGTCATGGACGAGGGCGAGCTTGGCGTAGTTGTTGTGGTCCTGCCAGACGTACAGCGACGCGTGCTGGTGGTTCTCCCTCGGCGTGAAATCGACCCGCGTCGTGATCGTGAAATCGCCGGCGGGAGCGTACTGGAGGAACAGGTTCTGCAGGTCGGTCCGCTCCTCGTAGACGTCGCCGTCCTTCGTCTGAATCGTCAGCCACCCGTCGGCGAGCTTCCAGTCGGCGGACGACTCGTTGAACGTCGTCCACGATGGCGCGAGGGCATCGCTTGCGAACTCGTCGCTGGTCGCCGCCGCCAGCGGCTTAGCGCCGGACGGGATCGGTCGCGGCGTGATCGTCGGTCCGTCGATCACGAGGCGCGGCGTCTTTCCCGGTTCCTCCACGATTCGCATCGGGTCGATGGCGAGTTGCCGCTTCCCGCCGCCCCGCGCGAGTTGGTGGGTGTGGTAGAGGACGTAGAGTTCCTTCCCGTCCGGCGAATCGATGATCGCGTTATGGCCGGGGCCGGAAACGTCGGGATTGTGGCGCAGGATCGGGTTCTCCGGCGCTTTCGTCCACGGGCCGAGCGGGGACGGCGCCGTCGCGTAGCCGACGGTGTAGAACGCGTCGACGTAGCAGTTGGCCGAGTACATCATGAAGTACGTCGAGCCGCGCTTGAAGACGAACGGCGCCTCGTTCCACTGCGTCCCCTCCCACGGCTGGCTCGGCTTGGCGCAGAAGGTGGCTTCCTTCGACACGGTCAGGTCATCGGACAGCTTGCGGACGTAGATCTCGCTGTCGCCGTTCTCCGAGCAGTCGAGGACGTAATAGAGGTAGAGCTGCCCGTCGCCACCTTCACCGTCGTCCTTGAACACGTGGCTGTCGATGATGCACAGCTTGCTCTCGAACCACGGCCCCTTGATTTCCTTGAACGGCCCGAGCGGCGAGTCACTCTCGGCCAGCACGATGCGCTGGCTGTGGTCGCGCGGGGCGGCGGTGTAATGAAGGTAGAACTTACCCTTGTGCTCGAACGCTTCGGGCGCCCAGAAGCGGCGCTGGCCGAAGTCGTCCTTCTCCTTGCGGTACGCGAAGCCGCGCTGCCGCCAGTCGACGAGGTTGGTGGAGGTCCAGACGTGGAAGCCGCGGAGATCGCTCGTGCCGTAGAGGTAGTACGTGTCGCCGACGCGCAGGGCGAAGGGATCGGCGAGGATGACGTCGAGGGGGTTGGCGTACGTCGCGCTGCCGCTCGCGCTGACACCGCTCGCGGCGGCAACGCGCTCCTCCGCCCGCGCGGGCAGCGCGGCGAGGCAGAGCAACAACAGGAAACCGTTCGTTCGAATGCGCATCATCTCACGATCTTAGACGCCGGCGGAACTTGCGGAGTTCGATGGGACCGTATGCGATCGCCACCCCGACGATCAGCCCGGCCAGGTGAGCCGCGTTGGCGACGTTCTCGATCAGGCCGACCATGCAGATGACCAGCCAGACGAGCATGATCAGCACCGTTTGCTGGCTGAGCCCCAGCCCCAGGTGCGGCTCGTACTTTCCCTTGATCCAGACGTAGCCGAACAGCGCGTAGACGACCCCGGACATCCCGCCGAACGACGGGCCGGACCACACGTACTCCGCGAGGTTCGAAATTGCGGCCGAGGCAATCACGAGGCCGAGCATGAACCAACTGCCGCGAACGCGCTCGATCTGGCTGCCGAGGTCGAAGAGCCAGAACATATTGAAGATCAGGTGGAGCGCGCCGTAGTGGATGAAGATCGGCGTCACCAGACGCCATACCTGCCCGCGCCGCACGTCGGTTAAGCCCAGTTCATAGACCGTGTAGCCGGTTTCCGGATCGACCTCGCTCTTTTGGATTCGCAGGGCCTGACCGGCCGGCCCGGTCTGGTTCGACCCGACGTTCGTCGCCGCCGCGACGAGGAGCGAGATCAGGATCAGCGCGATCGTGACCGGCTGCGTCCACTGACGCCCCGCGGCCCAACTCGTGCGGACGTCGTGGAAGCGCTTGGCCAGCCGCTCGCGCTTCTTCTCCTCGTCGCTGCGGATCCGCTCGGCCTTGCGCGTCGCGCCGTTGTACTTCGCCTCGGCGGGGTTCGCGCGGAACGCATCCAACTCGGCCTTGGCCGCGTCGAGGTGGTCGTCGTGCTCCACCCAGACGGCCCAGCCGCCCGCGCCTTGCTCGACGGAGTTCTTCATCCCCGCCAACAGGAGGTAATCGCCGAAGCGTTTCGCTTCGGTTTCGTCAGCGATGGAACCGATGTGCCGCATGAACTGTGGGTTGTACCGGAAACGGGGTGCGACGTTGAGGGGCGCGAGCCAGAGAAGACCGAACGCAGAGACGCAGAGGTTGGGAGGCAGGCGGAGAAGACAAAGATTGAATGCTTCGTGCTTTTCTCGTCCTCCCTCCTCTTCTCTGCGTCTCTGCGTTCGTTTTCTACTCTTGGAGCGGTGGCCTAAGGACCTTCACCGCGCGAATCGCGAGGAACATGGGAATCTCCTTCCGCGCCGCGTTCTCCGCGGCGGCGCGGGGGCCCGGCTCGCTCGACTTGTGACTGGGCCACTCCTCCAGCGCGTCGATGAGCAATCCCGCGTTGCGCAGCGCCTTGACGTAGGATTCGATCGGCTTGTGGAACGTCCACGTGTAGACGTCCGGGGCGCTGCCGGGGTGCGTGGTGATCGGGGTCTTCCGCGGGAGCAGGTATCGATCCACCCGGCGGAACTGCACGTTCTTCGCCTGGTCCCAGCCCCAGCTCGTCTCCTTCGGGCCGCGGAAGGCGGGGTGCATCATGACGATCACGAACTTCCCGAACGGTTTGAGCAGCCGCGCGACGGATTCGCACACGGGCTGGATCGGGTTGATGTTCTGGATCGCCAGCACGCACGCGGCGGCGTCGAAGTGATCGGCTTCGAAGCGCGAGAGGTCGCGCGCGTCGCCGACGTGGTAGGGGATCGACGCCGGCCCGCGCTCGCGGGCGGCGCGGATGAGGCCGGGGGCGGCGTCGACACCGGTCATGGCGATGCCGCGCTCCTGCAAACCGCGGGAGAGCACGCCCTGGCCGCAGGCGATGTCGATCATCGCCTCGCCGGGCTTGGGGGCGAGCAGGCGCAGGACGCCGGGGATGACGACGTGCTGGTGGTACTCGCTGCCGGCGTCGCCGACGATTCGGTCGTACCACTCGCTGACGCCGTGCCAATCGGTGGTCGTCGTCGTCGGCGCGTTCGACTTGCGCGACGGTGGCGGTGGGCGGCGCTTGGGGTGCGGTTTTCCCTTCACGATGAGGACATGCTAATCGAGGATGCGCGTCAGTGGCACATCGGGAGCATCGAGCGATGCGTGAGGTGAAGGCGGAGGATGCGTTTGGCGTCATCGGCGTCGCGCTTTTGCAGCGCGTCGAGGATCTGCCGGTGCTCCGCCAGCGTGCGCGTGCACGCCTGCTGCCAGGTATCCCGGCTTTCGATGTCGCCGTGGATGAGCGGCAGCGGGGCGCGGTGGTAGAGGATCGACAGGCGGCGCATGCCCGCGGCGTCGATTAGCGATTCGTGGAAACGCCGATCCGCTTCGAGCACGCCCAGCGGATAGTTGCCGATCACGAACCGTTCAAGCTCGTCGGCCGCCTCGACCATCGGCTGAAGCGGCGCCGTCTTCTGCGCGCATACTTCGTCGATGGCCAGACACTCCAGCGCCAGCCGCAGCTTCGTCACCTCGATGAAGTCGGCGTCCGTGGCGCGCGGGACGAAGTAGCCCGTCTGGCTGCCGCGATCGATGAGCCCCTCGGCTTCCAGCCGCGCGAACGCTTCGCGCAGCGCGGATCGGTGCACCTTCAGCCGCTGCGCCCATTCCGGCTCGCGCAGCCGCTGTCCGGGCTCGACCTGCTGCAAAACGAGCAGCCGCCGCAGCCCCTTGTAGGCCTGCTCGCGCTGCGAGGCGGAGGTGATGGCGGCAACCTTGGGCATTTGCGATGTCTCGCGGATCAGGGTACTCTATGACGGCATAAAAGGGAATTCTATGTCGGCAGAATGGCGCTCGAAAGCAGGGCAATCGCATGTCCGCTCTTCTGTAGGGGCGAACCTTGTGTTCGCCCTTTGCTGCGC
>JBAUGM010000325.1:0-3661 GCA_049679725.1 Tepidisphaeraceae bacterium | reverse complement strand
AGGCTGAGCGCAGACAAATGCTTCTTCAAGTGAAAAGACAAAACCCCCGCTGCGCGGGGCGTGGTCTGTCATTGTCCAAAACGCCTCTTGACCTCAACGGGGATTCATAGTCGGCGGGTTATCCCGCAGGCCGTTCCGCCGCGAGTTGCTCGACAATGTGGCCGCAGCCCAACTTGAACGGACCGACGTGACCGGCACCATGACCGAGGCTCTTATAGTCGAAATGCTCGCCGTACGGGCACGGCGCGAAGCCCGCCCGGTATCCCATCAGGAGCAGTTTGCCGTCTGGCCGAAGGCGCTCCAAGAACAGATCCCAGCACGGCCAGATATGCGACTCGTCGACGTAGCCGAAGCTGGTCAGAAACTCCGCGACGTCTCCATCGGCAATGACTTCTTTCTTCGCGAGCCAGCTAAAGCAGTACGCGCGTGGCAGAACGCGCCCGGTCGCTTGTTCAGCCGCGACCGTCACTTGCTCGATGGCCTGTTGCGCCACTTGCTTAAACGCTTCGCGAGTCACCGTTCGCCCCTGCGGGATAACCTCTCATTATACGGACCCGCGCACCACATAGCATTCCGGGCCGGGGGCGGGGTGGGGGGCGCAAGTCGAGTTCCTTTCCTGACGTGCGACGCCAGATTGCCCATAATAACATCCCGCTTTCCCGGTGCGCTGTTCACCATTGAACAAACGCGCGAACGGTGATCGAACGGCTTCGGAACGGTTCGAACGGGGAAATAACCGTGACAGGGACGGGACAGGGACAGTTGGGGAAAAGAGGAATGGATGAACGCAGAGACGCAGAGGCTAGGAGATAGGAGGAGAAACTCCGTTGTAATGCAGACGACCTGCACGTCTTCATGCTGAACGGAACATCTATCGTCTCTTCCTACCTCTGCGTCTCTGTGTCTCTGCGTTGCGTCTTGCCTTCCGCTTCACTTCGCCAGTGCGTCGCGGAGCTTGCCGTGGCTGCGCTCGAGGAGGGTTTGGGCTTCGTCGAGGCCTACAGCGCGCTGGTGCATGACGATGGCGACCTTCACGTGCCCGCCGGACTTTTTCAGCAGGGTCATGGCGTCGTCCTTGGGGAGGTCGGTGAGGATGGCGATGATGCGCGCGCCGCGGTCCCAGAGTTTCACGTTGGTCGCGCGCAGGTCGACCATGAGGTTCTCATAGACCTTGTTGAGTCGGACCATCGCCAGGGTGGAGATGGTGTTGAGGACGAGCTTGGTGGCGGTGCCGGCCTTGAGGCGCGTGGAGCCGGTGACGACTTCCGGGCCGGTGAGCGGGCGGATGACGACGTCGACCTTGGGCTCGGTGGGGACGGGCTGGACGCAGGAGAGGAAGACCGTCTTGGCGCCGCGCGCCGCGGCGCGGCGCAGGGCGCCGTGGACGAACGGGGTTGTCCCGCCGGCGGCGATGCCCATGACGACGTCGTTCGGCCCCGCCTCCTTCGCGTCGATCAGCGCCTGGCCTTCCTCGGCGGAGTCTTCGGCGCCTTCCTTGGCCTTGAACATCGCCCCTTCCCCGCCGGCCATGAGGCCCTGGACCATGTTGGGATCGGTGCGGAAGGTGGGCGGGCACTCGGCGGCGTCGAGCACGCCCAGCCGCCCGCTCGTGCCCGCGCCGACGTACAGGAGACGCCCGCCCGCCTTCAGCGCCGCGACGACCAGTTCGATGGCGGCGGCGATGTGCTTCTTCTCCGCCCCAACGGCCGCCACGGCCTTGGCGTCCTGCGCGTTCATCACCGCGACGGCCTCTTCGACGCTCATGGCGTCGAGGTTCATCGATTCGGGCAGGCGCAGTTCGGTCAGCAGGTGGGAGCGGTCGGTCATAACGCGGATGATACGAAGTCGGGGGGAAAGATGAAAATGCGAGGTGAACCACCAAGACACGAAGACCGCCAAGCGGTTGTCTCGGCGCAAACACGCGAGTTCGATCTCATGCCGGAGGCAGCCAAAGCGATAAACTCGCTTTGGTTGCGGCCAAAGGCCGCCCCAAGGTCTTCGTGTCTTGGGGTTCAAACGTCTTCATCAGAAGTACCAGATCAGCGCCGCGATCACGAGGGCGGCGATGCCGGCGGCGATTTGCAGGTGCAGGGTGTAGGACTTCTCGTCCGCGTAGGCCTGGGCGCGGAACTTGCGGCTGTTCTCGCGCTGCTTCTCGCGCCGCTTGATCATGCACTTGTCGCAGATCTTGTCCCCGTTGTGCAGGTGAAGCTGCTCGTCGGGGAACTTGTCGTTGCAGTCTTTGCAGGGGGTGCCGACGGCGTGCTTCTTCTGCGAGTCCGCCTTACCGCAGGGGATGCAGAAGTACGCGCCGGTCTTGTCCTTCATGCGCGGTTGACCCGCGACGTCGGCGCCGCAGATGCAGCAGAGTTTCTGCACCAACCCTTCGACGCTTTCGGCCGGCCTGAATTCGGCCGTCTGACCGCACTTGGGACAGCGGTTGTCCGCGAGGTCCGTCAGGTCAAGGGCCGCGCCACATCCGGAACAAAACGTAACAGTCGCCATCGTGCGTGCCTCTCCGTTGGGTGAGGAGCCGAGTCGATCCGATTACGAAGCCGCGTTGCTCAATCTGTCGGTCCCGAAGGGTGGATCGTTCGCCACGACGATCGACGCGCGCGGGACCCGATATGTCCAGACAATTGTCTGACGATCAGCGGGAAAAGGCAATAAGCGCAAATAAGTTATCAATGTTTGCTTTCGCTTTGGCCGATGGTATGTTAGCAATCACTATCACAAAGGAGAAGCCATGCGCGGTTGCAGCAGGAAGTGGATGGGATCGTGGGTCGTGATCGTGGGATTGACGGCGCTGGTGGCGGGCTGTTTCGAGACGGAAACCCCGCTGGGGCCGGTCGAGCAGGGGGTGGTGGACAAGCGGCTGGTGGGGGAATGGACGATCCGTGGTGAGGGCGGCGCGGGCGAAGGGGGCGGCGACTCGATCGACCTGACCGTCCGAAACTTCAACGGGCGCGAGTTCTACGTCGAGCTGCGGGAGCCGAATCGGCCCGCCGTCCGCTACGCCGCGTACGTGATCGAGGTGAAGGGGGCGCCGTTCGTGCACCTTCGCGAGTTGACCGACGACGGCGAGGTGGCGACGAAGCACCTGGTCATGCGCGTCGACCGGGTCGACGATCGCACGATCAACCTGCGAAACCTGAACGAGGCATTCTTCGCGGACAAGCCGCACGAGACGACGGCCCAGCTGCGCGCGATCATCGAGAAGAACCTCGAGGGCCCGGCGATGTACGCCGGTGAACCGCTGGTGATGAATCGGCGGAAGGCGGAATAATACGGATCAGGATTGAAACACGCACGATTCTCGAACGCTGTCATCCTGAGGTACTCCGAAGGATCTGGCCGATCCGTCGGTGAAGCCAGATGCTTCGGAGTACCTCAGCATGACACGGAATGGTCGCGACGGTCGAGAATCGTGGCCGGCTATTTAGATCCTTCGGAGCACCTCAGGATGACCGGGGGTGTGTGCGCGCGCTCCTATTTGGCCGAGAATAGCAGGCCTCAGATTCGCGGGGATGACGCTCGCGCACGCGTTAGAAACCATCTCAAAAGACCAGGATTGAAGGAGCCGCAGATGAACGCAGATGAACGCAGATCAGAAAAGGCCCCAGCATTGCACTCATCTGCGTTCATCTGCGTTCATCTGCGG
>JBAUGM010000324.1:0-1509 GCA_049679725.1 Tepidisphaeraceae bacterium | reverse complement strand
GGGCGGCGCTTCGCGCGAAGTCTGACGACGCGCCCGCGCTGTTGGCGCTCGGCGAGTGGTACGCCTTCCGGGGCGCGGACGATTGGGCCGTCGATTTGCTCGAGCGCGCCCGCGCGGGCGGCGCGAACGTGTCGTCGCTCATGCTGGCCCGCTGCTACTGGCAGCTCAACCATCGCGTGGGCGCGGCGCGAGAGTTTCGCCGCGCGATCGAGCGGAACGAAGCGCCGGCGGCGTACGTGAACCTGTGCCTGACGGCGCTGGAGCGCGGCCCCGCCACACAGGCGACGACGCAGACACTCTCCGCGACGCGGTAAGCGGCCCGCGCGCGCGCCATCTGTCATCCTGAGAGAGCGTGAACTTTTCAGTGGCATGGGCGTCTCGCCCATGCATTCCTGTTCGAAAACTCATGGGCGAGACGCCCATGCCACTAAAGATTCACGAACTCTGAGGTACTCCGAAGGATCTAGCGACGAGAGAGAGGCCCGTCATCCTTGGCTAGATCCTTCGGAGTACCTCAGGATGACAAGCCGGCCCGCGCACGCTTCCGTGCTGATGCATGCAAGCCGGAACCACGCGTCAATTCCACCGCCCGAAATTGCTCGCGCGGTTGAATCGGTCGATCGCCCTGACGCGAACGGCCTTGGCGGTGGCGGAGAGCGGCAGTTCCAACTGCTGCCGCGGAAGGATCTGCATCTCGCCCCATTGCTTGCCGTCGTGGACCCACACCGCCCAGCGGCGCGGATGGCGCCCGCCGCCCGGTTGCCAGACCGCGAACCGCTTGTTGCCGGCGCGCGTTTCGAGGGAAACCGCCGGCGATTCGGGCGCATCCTCGGCCGTGCCCATGCTGAACTGCGGGACGAGGCGCTGGTCCCTGTACTCCCCGGCCTTGAGCTTGGCGGCCAGGCTCGCATCGATCGGGCCCGGCCCGCCCTGGTCCGGCAGGCGCAGCGCCCCGGCCGAGTAATGCGCTTCCCCCACCGCCTTCGGCCGATCCGGCACGGAGGTCGAGCGCACCTCCGCCATCTGATCCTGGATCTCCGACGCCGCCCAGGGAACGTCGTCGTTCGGCGCCGGCGTCTGCACGCGCAGCGTGTACAGCCCGGCGACGACGATCGGCTTGTGCGCGGCCTTCGAGCTGTTCGCGGTCAGCCAGTTCCTGAGCTGCGCCGCGATCGAACCTCTGCGGTAGAGCTCGGGGATCGCGTAGTGGACCCATTCTCTGGCGAGCCAGCCCTGCGCGACGGTGTCGTCGGGATCGGGGCTGATGCCGAACTTCATGCCGTGGGCGTCGGCCAGCGCTTTGGAACCCTGGATGAACGTGGCGAGCGGCGCGGTCACGGTCGTGTCGTTCTTCACCTTGGGCGTCTCGTTCAGCTTGTACTTTTTGATCAGCCAGTCGATGCGGGCCTCTTCCGACGTGCGCGTCGTCACCACTGCCGCCATGACGGGCATGACCGCGGCGGCGCCGACAGCGTGAACGGCGCCGGCCATGCGCACGGCGCTGATGGC
>JBAUGM010000323.1:0-11509 GCA_049679725.1 Tepidisphaeraceae bacterium | reverse complement strand
CATCGGGTCGGGACCGAGGCGTCGAGACGAAGCAGTATTGACTGAAATACGAGCGAGTCTCGGCAACGAAGGGCCCGGCCCGAGGACGCAAGCAGCGACCGCGCGAGTTCCGCCACGGGCTGCTAGGGTCGCGCCCATTCCGGGGCCCGCGAATCAGCACTCGAGGCACCCCTTTCGTCTGAGGTACAGAGCGGCGCGAGCGCGAGCGGCTCAGTCCCAGCCCATTTTTCACCATTTACGATGTTCGCGCCAAGCGGCCGAGACGAGGAGACGCGATGTGGCGAAGTGGATTGGCGATGCTGTTGCTGCTCTGTCTGGTGACGAGCGGCGCGGGATGCGATCGAGGTGACTCTGCCGTCAACCCCTCGGGGGCATCGGCAACCGCGACCGACGAAAGCCGGGACGCGGGGGCGTCGCCCGAACGCGGCACGATCGGCGTGTCGGTACTGACGCTCGCAAACCCGTTCTTTAAGGAGATGTCCGACGCCATGAGCGCCGAAGCGGCCAAGCACGGCTATGTCGTGCGCGTCGTCTCGGCGGAGATGGACCCGGCCCGTCAGCGCGACCAGGTGAAGGACTTCCTCGTCTCGAAAGTCAGCGCCGTCATCCTGACGCCCGCCGATTCGCGCGCCGTGGGCAGCGCGATCAAGGAGGCGAACGCCGTGGGCGTTCCCGTGTTCACCGCCGACATCGCCAGCATCGCAGACGGCGCGCAGGTCGTGAGTCACGTCGCCACCGACAACTATGGCGGCGGCGTGCAGGCTGCCCAGGCGATCGTCGAAGCGGTGAAGGGGAAGGGGAAGGTGGCGATCCTGGATCACCCGGAGGTCGAGTCCGTCATCCAGCGCACCAAGGGTTTCGAAACGGAGATCGTCAAGACGCCTGACGTCCGGGTCGTCGCCAAGTTGCCGGGTGGCGGCGCGCGCGAACGGTCTTACAAGGCGACTCAGGACATCCTCCAGGCCCACGCAGACGTGAACGCGATCTTCGCGATCAACGACCCGTCCGCGTTGGGCGCGGTCGCTGCCATCGAGGCAGCGGGAAAGAGCGGCCAGGTTTTCGTCGTCGGGTTCGATGGACAGATCGAAGCGAAGAAGGCGATCCGCGACGGCAAGATCTACGCGGACGCCGTCCAGTTCCCCAAGAAGATCGGCATCATGACCGTCGAGCAGGTGATCAAGCACCTGAGCGGCGAAAGCGTGGAGCCGAGCCTGCTCATACCGACGTCGCTGTACCGCAAGGGCGACGCCGAAAAGGATCCCGAGGTGCGATGAGCGCAATCATGGCCGACAACGCTGCGGCGGGCGCGCCGCGTCCGGCCCGGTCGGACCCGGGGGCGCCGCTGCTCGAGATGAGGGGGATCCAGAAGTCCTTCCCCGGGGTCAAAGCCGTCCGCAAGGGCGAGCTCACCTTGCGGCGCGGCGAGGTCGTGGCGCTCATCGGCGAGAACGGGGCGGGCAAGAGCACGTTGATGAAGATCCTCGCGGGCGCGCACCGTCCCGATGCCGGGCGCATCCTCATCGACGGCCGCGCCGTCCAGCTGCGCTCGCCGTTGGAGGCCCAGCGCCTCGGGATCTCCATGATCTACCAGGAGCTGGACCTCGTCCCGACGCTGACGGCGCGCGAGAACATCTTCCTGGGGCGCGAGCGATCGCGCGCGGGCTGGATCGCCGCAGCCGCCGAGGCCGATCGCGCGCGCGAACTCTTCCGGCGGCTGAACGTGAACGTCGATCCCGAGGCGCTCGTCGGCGAGCTGACCGTCGCCCAGCAGCAGTCCATCGCCATCGCCAAGGCGTTGTCGGGCGACGCGAAGATCGTCGTCATGGATGAGCCGAGCGCGCCGCTCACGCCGCAGGAAGTGATGAGGTTGTTCGCGATCATCCGCGACCTTCAGTCGCATGGCATCGGCGTGATCTACATCAGTCACCGCCTTGACGAGATCTTCCGCATCGCCGATTGGATCACTGTCATGCGTGACGGCGAACACGTTTCGACCCAGCCGGTCAAGGAGATGACGCGCCGTCGGCTGATCGAGTTGATGGTCGGGCGTTCGCTGGACAACGAGTTTCCCAAGGACCGTGGCGCGGCGGCCGTCGGACCCGACCGTCTGGTCGTTCGCGGGCTGTCGCGCGGCACGGTGGTGCGCGACGTCTCCTTCGCCGTGCGCCGCGGCGAGATCCTCGCGTTGACCGGCCTCGTCGGGGCTGGACGCACGGAAGTGGTCCGGCTGATCTTCGGCGCCGACCATCGGGACGCCGGTTCGATCAGCCTCGATGGCCGCGCGCTGCGGATCCGCTCGCCGCGCGACGCGATCCGGGCGGGGATCTGCCTCCTGACCGAGGATCGCAAACACCAAGGGCTCGTGCTCGGCGCGCCGGTCCGCGAAAACTTCAGCCTGCCGAACCTGCGGATCCTCTCGCGCCTCGGCTTCGTGAAGCGCCGCCGGGAGCGGGACGCGTTCGGGCAGTACGTGCGGAGCCTGCGGATCAAGGTTCCCGATCAGGACGTCGCCGCGGGCAACCTCTCCGGCGGCAATCAGCAGAAGGTCGTGCTCGCCAAGTGGCTCCAGGCGAACGGTGAAGTGGTGATCTTCGACGAGCCGACGCGCGGCATCGACGTCGGGGCGAAGTACGAGATCTACCTCTTGATGATCGAGTTGGCCAGCCAGGGGAAGGCGGTGCTCATGATCTCGTCGGAGTTACCGGAAGTGCTCGGCGTGAGCGATCGCATCCTGGTGATGCGCGAGGGGCGCATCTGCGGCGAGATCACGGACGTCGCGGGCGCGACGCAGGAAGACGTGATGGCGTTGGCGGTCGGTTGAGCGGCGCGCCGCCGAACGGGTGTCGGCGCGCGCACGGAGCAGGTGCACGATGACAGACTGGAAACCGCGGGCACGAAAGGCCGCAGCGCGGCTCGCCTCCAACTACGGTATGGCGGGCGTGCTGCTGCTGCTCTGCGCGTACTACTCGTTGGTCACGTTTCAGCGGCAACAACCGACCGGACCCACCGCTGCCGCGCGGCTCATGGGCGAGATTCCGAATGGGGCGTCGGTGCTGATCGTCGCGACGAGCGGCGCGGAGGACGCAAGCTTCGCCGCGGCGCTCGAGCGGGCGTTGCGGGACGCCGGCGCACGCGTCGCCGCCAAGGTGGTGGGGGGACCCGTCGACGCACGGACTGCGATCGAACGGCTTGCCGGCGCCGGCGACTCTGTCGAGTTCATCGCCACCACGCCGCAATGCGCCGCGTGGCCCCTGTTTGACGGGGTGAGCGCGAAGTTCCCGGGCATCGGCAACCCCAAGGTCATCGCGGCCCGCAGCGTCAAGTGGCCCACGTTCCTCAAGGTCGAGAACCTGGTCAACATCGCGAATCAAGTGGTGGTGATCGCGCTGCTCGCTGCGGGGATGACGCTGGTCATCATCACGGGTGGGATCGACCTCTCCGTCGGCAGCCTCGTCGCGCTGTCCGCCGTGGTCACGGCCACGCTCATCCGCAGCGCGGGCGGGACGCAGGCCGCAACAGGCGCGATGACCGCCGCCTCGCTCGGGGCGATCGCCGCCTGCGCCGTGCTGGGGCTCATCTCCGGCCTGCTCATCACGGTGTTCAAGCTCCCGCCGTTCATCGCCACGCTGGGCATGATGCAGGTGACGAGCGGGCTCGCCTACCTACTGGCGCAGGGGCAATCGATCTACGACATTCCCGAATCGTTCGTCTGGCTCGGCCGCGGCGCGGAGCTGATGTCGATCCCCAACGCCGTGATGCTGATGGCGATCGTGTACCTCGTCGCCCACGTCGTCATGTCGCGGACGGTGTTCGGCCGCTACGTCTACGCGACCGGCGGCAATCCCGAGGCGGCGCGACTGTCCGGCGTGAACGTCGGCCTCGTGCTGCTCGCCGTTTACGCGATCAGCGGCGCCATGGCCGGACTCGGGGGCGTCGTCGTCGCGTCTCAGTTGAAGGCGGGGTCTCCGACCTACGGGGCCATGTACGAGTTGTACGCGATCGCCGCGGTCGTCGTCGGCGGGACGAGCTTGACGGGTGGCGCCGGGCGCATCCTCGGCACGTTGATCGGCGCCTTGATCATCGCCGTCATCCAGAACGGCATGAACCTCACCGGCGTCGAAAGCTATCTGCAGAAGGTTGTGCTCGGCCTGGTCATCCTCGCTGCCGTCATCCTGGACATGCTGCGCCGCCGGGGCTGGATGTCCCGTATGTGGATGCGGAACCCGCGGCGTGGGAGTGAGATGACTTCAGACGACGGTGACGCCGGCGTCGGCGTCGGCGTTACCGCGGGCGTTCCCGCGCGGGACGATTCCCGCACGCGCGCACACGCTTAGCGCGGCTGCGGCCCGGCGGCACGGGCGGGAGAGATCGAAATCTTGGTCGTTTGTTTCATGGTCGCGTTTAGGTGGCACTTCTGGCGGAGGTAGTTATGTCGCGGAGCAACGGTCGGGTGTTCAGCGTGGTCGAGCTGCTGCTCGTGTTCGTGTTCGGGGTTCTGTATTCGCGCGCCGGCATCGCTCGTGCGCAGGACGCTGCTTCGCCGGCGCCGCCGCCGATGCGGTCGACGACGGCGGTCATCGAGAAGCGCTGGCTCAACCTGCCCATCAAGAACGAGGCCGAGCGGCGCGACGTGCGGATCATCGTCGACGGCAAGGTCGTGCGACGACTGCACGCGGAACTGGCGGCGGACGCGAACGCGAGCGACTGGTGGGGCGCCGTCGACATGGGGCCGTGGCAAGGCAAGTCAGCGACCATCCAGATCACCGGCCTGCCGCCGGACGCGCGCGTGTTCGAGGCACTGCGGCAGGCGGACGAACCCCTTGGGCGTGAAGGGCTCTACGCGGAGCAGCTGCGACCGCAGTTTCACTTCACCGCCGCCCGAGGCCGCCTCAATGATCCGAACGGCCTGGCGTACTACAACGGGGAGTGGCACATGTTCTTCCAGTTGGCGCCGTATTCGTACGGGAGCGGGGTGAAGCACTGGGGCCATGCGGTCAGCAAGGATCTGGTTCACTGGCAAGACCTCGGCATCGCGATCCACGCGGAAGATCAGGGTGCGATTTACAGTGGAAGCGGCGTCGTCGATCACCGCAACAGCAGCGGTTTGGGCGATGCCGGGCGTGCTCCCCTGGTCCTGTGTTACACCCTGACGAGCGAGCCTTACGTGCAGGCGATCGCCTCGTCGACCGACGGTCGCTCGTTTGCCGTGTACCCGCACAACCCCGTGGCCGCGAGCATCACGCCGCTCAATCGGGACCCGAAGGTATTCTGGCACGAGCCCACCGGGCAGTGGATCATGGCGCTGTACGTCCAGCCGTCCGTTGCCGGCACGAAGGGGTCCGACGGGCGTCCCGTCACCCGACGCGTGATGGCGTTCCTGGCGTCGAGCGACCTGAAGGGCTTTCGCCAGGTGGGCGAGTTCGCCGGCGGCATGGGGGACGACAAGTTTCTCGGTGAATGCCCGGAGTTGTTCTCAATTCCCGTCGTCGGGCGTGACGCCGGCAAGGTGAAGTGGGTGATCCACGGCGGGGACGGCCAGTACATGCTGGGGGATTTCGACGGCAAGGCGTTTGTGCCCGAGACGGGAAAGATGGCCAGCTTCGCGGGTGATCGATATGCAGCGCAGACGTTCGACAATGCGCCGGACGGTCGACGCGTACAGATCGCCTGGATGCGGGGCGCGGCTTTTCCGGGAATGCCGTTCAACGGCTGCATGAGCGTGCCCGTCGAACTGTCGCTGAAGGCCACGCCGGAGGGATTGCGGTTGGCATCCTGGCCGGCGAAGGAGCTTGAGGGACTACGCCGCGCAAGGACGAGTCTTCCCGCGGGAAAAGTGCGGCCCGGCGAGAATCCGCTGTCAGAGTTGCGCGGTGAGATCTTCGATCTGGAGGCGGTCATCGACCCCCGGGATGCGAAAACGATCGCCTTCGAGTTGCCGGGGGGTACCGTGACCTACGATGCCGCTGCGGGAACCTTGACCTGCGGAAAGTTTTCCGCCCCCGTGCCCCTGGTTGATGGCAAGCTTCGCTTACGTGTGCTTGGAGACCGAACGATCCTCGAGGTCTTCGGCGCCGACGGCCTGTGCTACCTTGCGGCCGGCAACTGCCCCCGCCGCGACGTGCCGATGAAGCTGACCGTCAGCGGCGGCGACGTCGAGATCGTCTCGTTGCTGGTCCACGAGATGAACTCGGCCTGGCGCGCGCCAGGCGATTCGGCAGTCGCAGAATGATCAGTAGGAGCACAACGCGGACTCGTGGAGCGCCTGCTCGCGCGGTATCCGGCGCCGCCCCCGTCTTCGCCGCCGCCGATATCAACGCTCTTCCCCGCGGACGGCGTCTTCACCGTGACGCGCTTGCCGAAGACGGGCGTCCCCTCTTTGGAGGAGCCCGTACGGCGGAAGAGGTACAGCGTCTGACCGATGCCGTGCTCTTCGGCGACGACGAACAGCGCGGGATGCTTCTCGTTCTCGAGCCGCGCCGCGCCGACCGGGGAATTACGCAGTGCGATCGACAGCGCCCCCTGCCCGTCCCCCCCGACGGGAATCGGCTCGCCGCTCTTGAGCCCCGCGCGCAGCGGGCTGGTGGCGATCAGGATGAACGCGATCAGTGCCGTGAAGTTTCTCATCCGCGCTCCTCGTTTCGATTATTCGGTGGTTCGTGCTCACGCGGACGTATCGCGGGAGGTGAGTTACAGGGATGCCGACGCATCCGTCGTGTTCATCGCCGCCCGCGAGGTGGACGCTCCGTCGCCGTCGCCGTCGAAACTGCCGCCGTTGACCTTTGCAGGCCGGCGCAGCGCCGCCAGCCCCAGGCCGATGATGAGGATCAGCGCCGTGCCCACGAAGCCGGCGGACATCTCGTGCCACGGGCTCCGCCATGCCGCCCACGCCGCCGGCCAGACGTCGCCGCCGGCCAGCTTGATCCGCGAGAGCGTCATCCACGTGATTACGAGCACGCCGACGCTCACCGCGAACGCCGCGATGCCGCTCGTGACGCGCCGCGTCATCAGCCCGAGCAGGAACAGGCCGAGGATGCCGCCCGCGAGCAGCCCGGTGACGTTGGCCATGAACTGCACCGTCGTCGTCGACCCCTTGAGGGTCATGAACAGCCCCCACCCAATGCTCGCGGCGCCCCAGAAGATCGTGGAGAGCCAGAGGACGTTCAGCGACTCGCGGTCGCCCGCGCGGCGACGGAAGTAGCGCTTGTAGCCGTCGACCAGCGTGAGCGTCGCCATGCTGTTGAGATTCGAGTCCATCGACGCGGCGAAGATGGCGGCGATCACGAGCCCGCTCAATCCGGGGGCGAGCTCGTACGCGATGAATCGCGGGAACACCGCGTCGGGCGGCGTGCCCTCGGGCAGACGGTCGGGCATCGCAGTGTAGAACGCGAACAGCGCCGTCCCGATGAAGAAGAAGAAAAACGCCACGGGCATGTACAGCAGCCCCGCGATCCAGATGCTCCGCGACGCCTCACGCTCGGTCTTAGCCGAAAGGTATCGCTGGATGTAGCTCTGGTCGATGCCCCAGTTGCGAAGGTGCTCGAGCAACGCGTTGAGGATCACGAGCCAGAACATCGGCACGGCCAGGTTCAACGAGTAGGGGCCGAAGCCGATCTTGTCGTGCGCCTCGGCCGTCGCGAAGATCTGGGCGGCGCCGCCGGGCGTCTTCAGCAGGAGCGTCGCGACGACGATGATCGGCCCGAGCACGAGGACGACGCTCTGAATGACACCAGTCCAGATGACGCCTTCGATCCCGCCGAAGAGCGTGTAGAACGTGATCAGCAGCCCGACGACGACGATGATCGTGCGCGCCATCCACAAATCGTCGGGGCTTCCGCCGAGCAGCGGGACGACGGCCTGCGAGAGCAGGTACAGGATCGTCCCCATCCGCGCCATCTGCAGCATGAGGAAGGTGAACACGGCGTATGTGCGCGCCCACGGACCGAACCGTTCCTCCAGGTGCGAGTACGCCGACACCGCGCCGCTGCGACGGTAGAAGCGCATGAAGTACGTCGTGCCGATGAACAGCCCGATCGGCGTGATGAGCGTGAACCCCGCCCACATCCAGTTCCCTGCAAAGCTCGCCGCCGGGTTGGCGAGGAAGCTGATGCTGCTGATATAGCTACCGAACATCGACAGCCCCACCGCCCAGCCGGGCATCGACTGATCGGCGAGCATGAACTGGCTGGCGCTCTTGCGGCGATTCGCGAAATACGCGCCGACGCCCATGATCATCATCAGATAACCGGCGACGACGGCGAGGTTGATGAGCTGGGTTGCGGTCATGTGGGGACGCGCGGTCGCGATGTGACTAGACGAGATCCGACGCCAAGTACGCGCTGACAATGGCCGCGTGCGGGCCGAGCATTTCCGTGCCGGTCATGAAACTCGTCACGCCGATGCGGAGGTTGTGGATCATGTGCTTGCCGCCGTTCGTGCCTGCGTTTCTGAGTTCTTCCAGCTTGTAATAGCCTTGAAGGTCCGTTGCAATCGCGCCATACTGCGGTTGGGCTGCCGGAGCAGTTTAAAGATCGACGTGGCGGTATTCATGTCCTGATGTGAGAGCTCTTGTGGCGGCCTTGGTCGAAGGGGTCAATCTTGACGTGGCGTCGGGGGAGGACTAGCGTGATGCCCTTGCGCCTCGCGGTTCACATCCTCGCGCTGTTGGCACTGCTGATCCAGTGCTCGCCGGTTCGGGCCTGCGCCTTTCAGTCTCTGCTGACGGGCACGAGCTGCCACGATGGCGAGACGGCGGTCGCGGGCGATGACGAGAACGAGAGCGAGCGTGAGATCGCGTTCGCGGCGGACGGCTGCGTGCCGCACCCGCTCGGCAGCCATGACGATGAGGCGTGTGCCTGCGAGCAGCCGAGGATGTCGGCCGGCCGCGCGCCGCAGCAGGTCGTCGTGGACGATTTCCTGCCCGCCGCGGTCGATCCCCATGTGCTTCGACTCGACCCCCGCGCCGCCGCGGGCCTGGTAACAGGCCGGTTGGTGTTTGAATCGCCACCGTCCGTCGGCCGGTCGCTTCCCCTCCTGATCTGATTCTCGGCAGCCCCCATTTGCCTACCCGTCGGTGCTCGTCACCGATTGGGCCGTCGCGCGTTCGCGTCGCGGGGTTCTTGCCGAGGATTCACCTTTGACCGTCACCCGTTTCCAGCTGCGCCCGCCACCTTGGTGGGGGCTGCTCACGTTCTGCTTGCCTGGCCTCGTCCTCGTCACGGGATGCCAACGGCAGTTGCCTCCCGATGACGTGGCGCAGCGCGTCTCCTCCATTACTGCGGTGGAGGAGCCGATCCAGTTCAGCCTCGTCGGTGAAGACATCGATGCGCGTCACGGTAACGGCTCGAGTCTGACGCTCGAGCAGGCCGTTCGATCGGCGCTCAAGCACGATGCGGGGGTTCAGGCGGCACTCGCCCGCGTGCGGGTGGCGCTCGCGGACGCGAAGCAGGCCCGCCTGCTGCCGAACCCGGTGCTGAGCGTCGTCGTCCGCTTCCCCGAGGGTGGCGGGAAGACTCAGATCGATGCGGGGCTCTCTGCCGACCTGCTCGCGCTCCTGCAAACCCCGCGGCGGATCGACGCCGCCGATAACCGGCTGCGGGGTTCCGCCGCCGACGTGCTCGTGACGGCCATCGACCTCGTGAGCGACGTGCAGGAGCGTTACGCGGCCGCTCAGGCAGCGGACGCTGAACTCGCGGTGCTGCGAGAGCGACAGCGACTCATCGCGCGGCTGCTCGACCTCGCCCGATCGCGGTTGGCCGTGGGCGAGTCGAGCAGGCTCGACGTGATCACGCTTGACGCCGAGCGGGTGTCGTTGGACGTGGAGATCACGCAGGCGCTGTCGTCGCGGCGGGAGGAGCGGCTGGCGCTGGCGCGGCTGATCGCGCAACCGTCGGGACCGATCGACTGGGAACTGACGCCGTGGACGCCAGACGGCCCGGTGGCCGTGGACGAACCGTCGTGGATTCGGGCGGCGCTGGAGCATCGACCTGAAATCGAATCGCTGCGCTGGGAGTTGGCGGCCCTCGGCGACGACGCGGCCCTGGCTCGGTTCGCCGCCTTCGACGGCGCGGAGGTGGGCGTGGAGGCGGAACGCGATGACGACTGGTCGGTCGGCCCCGCGATCGCGACGCCGCTTCCCCTGTTCGACTGGGGATATCAGCGTCGCGCGAAAGTCGATGCGCAGCGCATCGAGGCGCGACACAAGCTCACGCAGGCGCGGCGTCAGGTCGTCGAAGAGGTGCGACGCGCACTGGAGTCGATCATGTCTTCGCAGGCTGCGCTGAAGCAGGTGCAGGCGGAACTGATCCCGCTATCCGACCAGCGCGTGGAGCAGGCGGAAGCCGCCTACAAGAACGGATTGGCCGACGTGACGGCGCTGCTGCTGGCCCAGCAGGAAGCGCAGGCAGCGCGGTCGAAGCTGATCGAACTGCAGCAGAAGGCGTCGTCGGCCGTGTACCGCCTCCACCGCGCCGTCGGCGGCCCCGGCGTCGCCGTTCACGTTCCCGCCACGACACCAACCACCGCACCCTCAACGAAAAAGTAACGGAGCATCCATGATAGCCCACACGAAAGTCTCGCTCGCGCTCGTCCTCGTCGCCCTCGGCGGGGCGCCGGCCTGCGCCGAGGACAAGGATCACGACCACGACCACGCCGCGGCTACGACTCGAGCCGATTCGGGCCACGCCAAGGGTGGGCATGATCACGATCACGATCATCCCGCCGCCACCATGCCGGCCAAGGATGAACACGGTCATGCGGACGAGCACAAGCATGCGGATGAGCACAAGCATGCCGATGGGCACAAGCACGCCGATGAGCACAAGCATGCCGACGAGGTGAAGCTGACGGCCGAGGCGATCCGAGTCGCGAAGATTCGCGTCGAGGCGGTGAAGAAACAGTCCCTCGCCGCGACGTTTGCCACGCCCGCCCGCGTGGCGTTCAACGCCGAAGCGATGGCCCACGTCGGGTCGCTGGTCGCGGGTCGCGTCGTGGAGATCAAGGCCCGCGTTGGGGACGCCGTGAAGAAGGACGATGAGCTGCTCGTCGTCGAGAGCACGGAACTGGGGCAGGCTCAGAGCGACTACCTGCGCGAGCGCACGGACCTCGCCGTCGCACGCGCGGCGGTGGATCCCGTCAAGCAGGCGCTGGATCGGGCGAAGAAGCTGTACGACCAGAATCAGGGGATCGCGCTGGCCGAGGTGCAGAAGCGCGAGGCGGAACTGAAGGCGGCAGAAGGGGGTGCGCTGACCGCCAAGGCCAGCGCCGTCGCGGCGCTCAACCGGCTGCTCCTGCTGGGCATGACCAAAGAGGAGGCGAAGCAGTTGGAGGACGAGGGGCTTCTCAACCCCAGGCTCTCCGTCCGCGCACCGATCGCCGGCCGGGTCGTCGAGCGCGAGGTGACGCTTGGGGAACTCGTGTCGCCGGAGAAGGAGAAGCTGATGGTGCTGGCGAACACCGACACGATCTGGGTGCTCGCCGAAGTGCCCGAGGCGCGGCTCGCGCAGGTCATGCT
>JBAUGM010000322.1:0-17657 GCA_049679725.1 Tepidisphaeraceae bacterium | reverse complement strand
TCCATTCCTCCAGCCCACCTCTTCCGCTTCCACTCCTCCCCTGGCCATCTCGCCAACAAAACGATTGCAAAAGTAGACCTGTATCGGACAGTATTGCATGCGAACCCGAGATCCCTCAGGTCGCCATGGCTCCCATTGGGATGACGTGATCGTGAGGACTGTGCGGCGCAGTTAAGCCGACGTCGCCGGCGTCGCCGCCGCTTCCGCCTCGGCCTCGCGGCTGCGTTGCCAGCGGCGGCTGGTCCAGTATCCGACAACGGCGCCCGCCGAGCCCGCGCCGACGTAATCCAGCGGCAACGGGCGACCCAACTCGGGCGCGAAGGTCCCGCCCACCCGGCCGATCATCCATTCCGTCGACCCGCTGAACGCGAACAGGTAACCGACCACCCCGACGACGAGCGGCCCGATCCAGTACCACATGCTCGGCCGCGCGGGAAACAGGCTGTGTGCCGCGAGCGTGCCGAGGTACGCGGAGAGCGCGACCGACGCGATGACCTGCGGCTTTTGGTCCGATTTGCACAGGAGCATCATCAGGATCGACATGGTGACGACCTGCGTCGCCAGCGCGAGCAGCTTCTGCGAAACCGGCTCATCGAGGTCAGCCACGCCGTCGCGGAAGGGATCGTCCTGCATCCAACCTTTGTTGCGCAGGAGCCAGAGGATGGCCCACGCGACGCCGAGGATGGCGTAGAGGATCATCAGCTCGGCCGTGAGCGTGAGGAAGACCTGCGGGCCGGTGCTGTAGAAGAGGACGTAGCGCACCGGCCCGCCGCGGATCGAGAGGGCGGTGAGCCCGATGGCGGCCGTCGCGAGGCCGGCCTCGTAGCGGATCGTCCCCGCGATCGCGCTGCCGAGCAGCGCGCAACCGATCGTCAGCACGAGCGTGACGAACAGCGCGATCGCCGGTGACGGCTGGCTGAGCAGGCTGACTTCGTAATCGCGATGGGCCGGAATGCCCATGGCTGCGCCGGCGAACCAGCAGAGGGCAAACGATGCGAGGGACGCGACGGTGAGGAGGAAACGGGCGCGCTGGTAAGAACTGATGGTCATGCGAAAACGCCCGCCGGCGCGAATCCTAACGGTTGCCAAACATTGTCGCCGGGCGTATTATCCGCTCGGTCGGCGCCGCGCGGCGGGACGATAGCAGAAACGCCGCAACGTCGCGAGCGCGCGCGGGTGCTTGCTCCCTCTCCCACGTACTCGGGGGAGAGGGCGGGGGAGAGGGGTGAGCGGCGCTCGATGTCATGACGCGTTCGATTGAGCGGCGTGCGATCACTTTCGAATCGATCGGGTCATCGTCGTCGCGCGCCGTTCGCCCCTCGCCCCAACCCTCTCCCCGGTGTACCGGGAAGAGGGAGAAAGCTTGCGCGGACCTTCTTGGCGCACAGGATCGCATGCAGTCACTCTTCGGCGAACTTCGCCACCCTCGCCCCGCGCCCGACGTCGCCGCGGAAGGACCGTTCGCGGCCGTCGCGCTCGAGCAGAGCATCGATCGACTTCTCGATTACTCGATCCCGAAGGCGCTGGCGCCGTCCCTCCGCGTCGGGCAGCGCGTGCGCGTCCCGCTCGGCCGGAACAACCGCGCCGCGCGGGGTTACGTCGTCTCGATCCACCCGACGAGTGACTATCCGAAGGTCAAGCCGCTGGCCGGGATCGAGGACGAGCGCGTGTTGTTCCCGCCGAAGCTGATGGAGCTGGCGCGGTGGATGAGCCGGTATTACGTCTCGCCGTTGGGCACGGTGCTGGAGAGCGTGATCCCGTCGGCGGTGAAGAAGAAGGTCGGCCTCGGCTACAGCCAGATCGTGCGCGTCGCGCTGCCGCCGGAGAAGATCCAGGAGATCCTCGAGAAGACGAAGGCGCCCAAGCGACGCGCGATCCTCGCGCGATTGCTCCAGATCGAGCCCGGCGGGTCGATCGAGCTCGTGCGCCTCGCCGGCGAAGCGGGATCGACGCCTCCGACGGTGCGAAAGCTCGTGCGCCTCGGGCTGATCACGATCACGCCCGAAGTCGATCTCCCGCGCCTCACCGCCGACGTGCAACCGACGGCGGGCGATGAGCCGGACATCGCGCTGAACGAAGGCCAGCAGAAAGTCTTCGACGAACTGAAGCCGAAAGTCACCGGCGGCGCGGGTTTCTCCGTCAGCCTGCTCCACGGCGTCACCGGCAGCGGCAAGACGGAGGTCTACCTCCAGTGCATCCGCGAACTCGTCGCGCAGGGCAAACAGGCGATCGTGCTCGTGCCGGAAATCGCGCTGACGCCGCAGACGGTTCGGCGCTTCATCGCCCGGTTCAAGCGCGTCGCCATCCTGCACAGCGGCCTCACCGCCACGGAGCGACACCGCTTCTGGCAGCAGATCTCCAACGGCATGGCCGACGTCGTCGTCGGCGCGCGGTCGGCGGTGTTCGCGCCGTTGCCGAACCTGGGGATCGTCGTCGTCGATGAGGAGCACGAGTCGAGCTACAAGCAGGACACCGCCCCGCGCTACCACGCCCGCGACGTCGCCATCAAGCGCGGGCAGATCGAGAACGTGCCCGTGCTGCTGGGGAGCGCGACGCCGTCGCTGGAGTCGTACGCGAAGGCGATCAGCGCCGACGGTAGGGGCGAACCTCGTGTTCGCCCGAATTCGGACGCGGGCGAAGGACGAACACAAGGTTCGTCCCTACTGGTGCTCCCGCACCGCGTCCGCGGCCTCTCCATGCCCCACGTCGAACTCGTCGACATGCGGCAGGAGAATCGCTTCCGCCGCGGCGTGCACCTCATGTCGCAGCGACTCGAGCACCTGCTGCGCACGACGATCGAGTCCGGTCACCAGGCGATCCTGCTCCTCAACCGCCGCGGCTACTCCAACTTCGTCTACTGCCCGTCGTGCCAGAACGTGATCCAGTGCAAATATTGCGACACGACGATGACCTACCATCGCGCCGCCGCGGCCCACGCGAAGGGCGCGAGCAGTGCCGAGGGCGTCCACACCGGCCAACTGCACTGCCATTACTGCCTCGCCGTCAACCCGCTGCCGGAGAAGTGCGAGGCGTGCGGGAAGCGGCTGAGCCTCTTCGGCCTGGGGACGCAGCGCGTCGAGGAGGAGATCGCGCGCAAGTTCCCCGAGCTGAGATTCGCCCGCGTCGACAGCGACACGATGCGCAGCAGCAAGGACTACGAAGCCTTGCTCGGCCGATTCGCGCGGCGCGAGGTGCAGGTCATGCTTGGCACGCAGATGATCGCCAAGGGGCTCGACTACCCGAACGTCACGCTCGTCGGCGTGATCAGTGGTGACACGGCCCTCGCGCTCCCCGACTTCCGTGCCGCCGAGCGCACGTTCCAACTCATCACCCAGGTGGCGGGTCGCGCGGGCCGGGGCGACGCGCCCGGCCGGGTCGTGCTGCAGACGTTCCTGCCGGATGACCCGACGATCCGCGCCGCCATCAAGCAGGATTACGTCGGCTTCGCGCAGACCGAGCTGCGCCACCGCAGGGAAGTCGGCCTGCCGCCGTTCGCGCGGATGGCCCGGATCATCCTCCGCGATCAGGAGCAGGAAAAGCTTCACAAACATGGCGAGGAACTCGCCGCCCACTTGAGCGATGCGCTCGCCGCCGAGCGTGAGGAAGTGAAGATGAAGGGCCCGATGCCCTGCGCGATCGGCCGCATCGCGGGGTACTTCCGCAATCAGATCGTGCTGCTGAGCCGCACGCCGGCGCCGCTGCAGCGCGTGCTCGCATCGGTGCGCGAGAAGGGCGGGCTCGCGCGGAGCGAGCGCGTGGCGGTGGACGTCGATCCGGTGTCGCTGCTTTGAGACCCACAAAGCATCCAAATCGCTCGCCAAATCGCCCTACGTCATCCCGATGGGAGCCTTGGCGACCGGAGGGATCTCGGGCCCGAGAGCACGCTTCAATCCCGAGATCCTTCGGCTCGTAGAACTCGCCTCAGGATGACGGAGCTGGTGGTCGTTCAAGGTTGAGCAGATTCTGCGCGCGTTTCGACCGCGGAGCTACTTCTGCAGCACCGGCGAACCCATCAGCGGCTCGATCGTCAGGTGGACGATGAGGTACGTGATGGCCGCGATGAACGCCGAGCAGGGGAGGGTGAGGATCCAGGCGGTGACGATGCGCTGCCCCCAGATCCAGCGGACGGAGCGCACGCCGCGCGTCGTGCCGACGCCGAGGATCGAGCCGGTGATCGCGTGGGTGGTCGAGATGGGGATGCCCAGGCGCGTGGCCGCGATGATGGTCATCGCCGCCGCCGTCTCGGCGCAGAACCCGCCGACGGGGGAGAGGCGGGTGATGCCCGAGCCCATCGTCTTGACGATGCGCCACCCGCCGAACATCGTTCCCAGCGCGATGGCGGCGTGACACGTCAGGATGATCCACCACGCGACGTTGTGGTCGTGGCCGAAGAAGTTGAACGAGTTGCCCCAACTGTTCGGGTCGGCCTGGTGCCAGTGGTGCAATCCGCCCGCGCTGAGCAGCAGCACGATGATGCCCATCGTCTTCTGCGCGTCGTTGCCGCCGTGCGCCAGGCTGTAGATGGCGGCGGAGAGCAGTTGAAGCCGTCGGAACGACTTGTCCATTCGGTCCGGCCTCTGCCTGCGGAAGATCCACGCGACGGCGACCATGATCAGCGTGCCGAGGATGAAGCCGATCGTCGGCGAGAGGATGATGAACAGCAGGAGCAGCCCCCACGGCTTGCCCACGATGATGGCGCCGAACCCGCTCTTGGCGATCGCCGCCCCGGCGATGCCGGAAACCAGCGCGTGCGACGAGCTGGTCGGCAGCGCCAGCAGCCAGGTGATCACGTTCCAGATGATCGCGCCCATCAGCCCGCCGAAGACGACGTAGATGTCCACGATGTCCGCGTGGACGAGCTCTTTGCCGATCGTGCCTGCCACCTTCGTCCCGAAGATGAACGCCGCCACGAAGTTGAAGAACGCCGCCCAGATGACTGCCTGCGTCGGCGTGAGCACGCGCGTGGAGACGATCGTCGCGATCGAGTTGGCCGCGTCGTGAAACCCGTTGAGGAAGTCGAAGACCAGGGCGCAGAAGATGATGAAGAGGATGAGGGTGAGCATGGGGGAAGTTGCCAGTTGTCAGTTGCCAGTTGCCAGTTGCCAGTGAGATGAGGCTGCCGTGGTCTTTGCCTTGCTGGCAACTAACAACTGGCAACTGGCAACTCTCCGTAGCTCATCCGTTCTTAAGCACGATCCGCTCGAGCGTGTTCCCCACGTCCTCGCAGTTGTCGATCGCCTCTTCGATCAGGTCGTAAAGCTCTTTCCACTTGATCACTTCCAGCGCATCGGTCTGGCCGTTGAAGAGGCGGCTCATGGCGGCGTGGTGGTTGTCGTCGCCGATGCTCTCGCTGTGGTGGATGGCGATCAGCTTGTCGCTCAGCTCCGAGAGCTTGCGGCTCTTGCGCAGCCGATGCACCGCGTCGCTCAACGTGACCGTTGCCTCGACGAGCACGTCGGCCTGCTTCTGGAAGTCGGTCTCCATCGCCTTGATGTGGAAGAGGGGGAACCTTTTCGCGAGCGCATCAATGTTGTCCACGATATCGTCGAGCCCGCCGATCAGCTCGTGAATGTCCTCGCGGTCGAAGGGGGTGATGAAGGTGCGGTCGAGGCGGTCCAGCGCCTGGTGGGCGAGGCCGTCGGCGGCGTGTTCTTCGTCGCGGATGCGCTGGAGGTGCGGGCCGACGTCGGGGTAGTGCTTCGCCAGCTGCCGCAAGTGCTCGGCGGAGGAAACGGCGTGACGCGCCAACCCCTCAAAGAGGTCATAAAACACCGTGTCCTTCGGCAGCAGGTTGAACATGACGCGCTCGTTAAGGATGCGTAAAGGTTTCGTTAACGGGCGGGATTGTAGAACTGGCCTGCCGCGACGCAAGCGATGTTACCAATATGACTTGCGACCCCCGGTCGTGCATCCTACACTCACGCGTGTTCGCTTGGGGTGGCCGCCCGACGCCGTGCGTCGCGCTGCCTGAGATCACACCCAAGAACCTGATCCGGATCATGCCGGCGTAGGGAAGCGAATGGACCAGCCGCTGACGAATCACGTCATCCCGCGCTCGCCATCGCCCACTCCCCGCGCCACGACAAGGAGTGCGACCCATGGCCACGCGAAACGTCCCCACCTCGAACCCGACCTCGCGCCACACCACCACCCGTGACCGCTCCTACACGCTCCCCCCGCTCGGCGATAACCCCTCGACCGACCGCCAGGGCACCACCCCCGGCTCCTTCGCGCTCAAAGGTCGCGTCGGCACGCCGTGGACTTTCAGCTCCCCCGACACCCCCGGCATGCCCGCGCCCAGCGACAAAACCGCCTGGGACTTCCTGCCCCCCGGATGGTCCACCGATCCAATCGCAAATCGGCAATCGGCAATCGGCAATCTCGTGACTCAGCTCGAAGCCGCCCGCGCCGGCGTCGTCACGCGCGAGATGCAGCACGTCGCCACGCGCGAGCCGCACCTCACCGCCGAGCAGATCCGCGTCGAGGTCGCCGCCGGGCGCATGATCATCCCCGCCAACAAAGTTCACCTGACGTACCACCTCGAGCCCATGGCCATCGGCCGGGCGTCGCTGACGAAGATCAACGCCAACATGGGCGCCTCGCCCGTCTCCAGCGGCACGGATGAAGAAGTCGACAAGCTCCGCTGGGCCGAGCGGTGGGGGGCTGACACGGTCATGGACCTGTCCACCGGCGGCAACCTCGACGAGTGCCGCGAGCAGATCATCCGCGCCTCGAAGGTCCCCATCGGCACCGTCCCGATCTACTCGATGATCATCGGCCGATCGATCGAAGACCTCTCTTACGACCTGATTCTCAAGGAACTCGAGAAGCAGGCCAAGCAGGGCGTCGACTACTTCACCATCCACGCCGGCGTCCTCCGCGAGCACCTCCCGTTCGTCCGCAAGCGCCTCATCGGCATCGTCTCCCGCGGCGGATCGCTCCTCGCCAAGTGGATGCTCCACCACAACAAGCAAAACCCCATGTACGAGATCTTCGACGACATCTGCGACATCATGCGCGCCTACGACGTCTCGTTTTCTCTCGGAGATGGACTGCGCCCGGGCGGACTAGCAGATGCCTCCGATCAAGCCCAGCTCTTAGAGCTGGGCACCCTCGGAGAACTAACCGAACGCGCCTGGGCAAAAGGTGTCCAGGTCATGGTCGAAGGCCCCGGCCACGTCCCGTTCGACCAGATCGAGTACAACATGAAGCTCCAGCGGACGCTCTGCCACGGCGCCCCGTTCTACGTCCTCGGCCCGCTCGTGACCGACATCTTCCCCGGCTACGACCACATCACGTCCTGCATCGGCGCCACCGCCGCCGGCTACCACGGCGCGTCCATGCTCTGCTACGTCACCCCCAAGGAGCACCTCGGCCTGCCGAAGAAGGACGATGTCAAACAAGGCTGCGTCGCCTACAAGATCGCCGCCCACGCCGCCGATATCGCCCTGGGCATCCCCGGCTCCCGCGACCGCGACGACGAGCTGACCAAGGCGAGAGCCGCCCTCAACTGGCAGCGTCACTTCGACCTCTCCTTCGACCCCGACCTCGCCCGCGCCTATCACGACGAGGATTTGGAAGTCGACACCGACTTCTGCGCCATGTGCGGCCACGACTGGTGCTCGGTGCGCATCTCCAAGGAGATCACCGAGTTCTATTCCGGGAAGGACGAAGCCGCCCAGCCGCAGAAGGTCGCGATGAAGAGCCCCGGCGTGAGCGACGCGGGGGCCGACGTGCTGAAACAGCGCGGGAACTTGTCCCCCGAAGAAGTGATGCGCCTCGCCCACAAGGGGAAGAAGGCGGACTGTCACTCCGACAAGGTGAAGGACGAGGGGGAGGCGAAGGTCGTGCAGATCAACACACTTCGCGCGCACGGGGTCGCGGTGAACGAATCGGGGTTGTGATGAGTGTCGTGAAAATCGGGTCGAGGACGACCCGTCTCCCTGGGGAAGGTACGATCCCCTCCCAAGGGAGACGGGTTGTCCTCAACCCGATTCTTCACGGAGACGGGTTGTCCTCAACCCGATTTCACGTCGATGAAACTTCTCGCGTATCACATCACGTGGGGCACCTACGGTACGCGACTCCACGGTGACCCGCGCGGAACCGTCGACCGAAAACACAACGCGTACGACACGCCCGTCCTCGGTTTCGACGAACACCGCTGGGAGCGCGAGAAGTCCAATCTGAAATTCCCTCCCGTCACCTTCACCCGTCCCCAGATGGTGCTCGTCGAATCCCTCCTCCCCAGCATTTGCACCCGTGGCGGATGGACCCATCGCACCGGCGCCGCCGGTCCGGACCACGTCCACGAAATCCTCACGTCGCCGCACGATCCCGAAACGATCCGTCGATTGTTCAAGCGGTGGCTGGGTCAGGAACTCTCCCGCGTCCTCACCGGAGAGCCGGGCTGTCCCCAGCCCGGCACCGGCGCTACCTGGTGGGCCGAGTGTGGCAGCATCCGCTGGATCTTCGAGGAGGATGGACCGTACTACGACAACGCGATCGGATACGTCACCCGCCAACGCGCGACGATTGAGGTGGTAGAATCCCGACGGAGGACCTCGCGATGAGCCTGACCTTCGACCCGAAGTACAACATCGCCTACATCCAGCTCCGCCCCAAGCGCGGCAAGGTCCGCACGGTGCAGGTCAGCGAAGAGTTGAACGTCGACCTCGCCGCCGACGGGAGCGTCTACGGCATCGAGCTGCTCAACGCCAACGAGCAGCTCGCCCGGGGCAAGGCGCTGATCGTCGAGAACCGCGCGACGAAGACGCGGCGAAGCATGAAGCTCGCGGGCTGAATGACCCCACTCGCTTACGCCGCTACCCCTCACGCCCGTCCAGAGCTTGCCGAAGGGCGGCAACCTCTCGCCGGAGGAGATCCACAAGCTCGTGCATAAGGGGAAGAAGGCGGTGTGTCAGTCGGATATCGTGGACAACCGGGCTCGCTCGATCTTTATGGAATGCGCCAGCTTTGGCTCTTGAATCCATCTTGAGATACTTCAATGGTTTCGCCCGAAGCAAATTGCCAACCTTCTAGCCAACCAATTTCGGTGGTGCCATACGGCCCAAGTTCAAGGGAATCCTCTTTTTGTTGATTGAGCGTTCGGTTTATGAGTCGAACTTTGAAAACCATGTGCTTGTTGGATGTGTTGCGGAAGTGCGCCACGTAGCCTTTGCCGAGCGCAGAAGTGCGGTGTGACACCGCGAGAGGCAAATCAGGTAAGCGGGTCTGATCACATCCGGAGTCCATCATTGCAAAGAGCAGCGCAACGATAACGGTAGCGCGCGATCGTGACATGGCGGCTTCCATGATGTTCCCCGCTATGGATGTTCCCTCTTGCCCCACAACGATAATGTGACGGTTCAAACGCGGCAAAAAAAACGTCTCCATTCAAACAGTTGGCTTTGGGGGAAAGAAAAAGGGGGACACTGAGAAAAAGGGGGACACTGGACACCGCTCCTTCCTGCTCCCGTCACTTCCTCAACCAACTCACCGCCATCGCGACCGCGGCGGCGGCGATGAGGGTGTGCCAGGCGACGTCGAGCCAGAACTCGCCGGGGTCGGCGGCGCGGTGGAGCCAGCGGCCGGGGCGGATCGCGGGGGTGGGACTTGAGCTTCAGCGGGTCGCGCCAGACACGGGCGCGGATCACCGCGACCACGGCCATGCCGAGCACGATCAACCCCAGCGCGAGGAACAGGACGCCGAAGACGCCCCGACGACGTCCGAGAACATCACATTGTCCCACCGAACTCCGCGTGGCCGTATGCGTCGCGGCTCACTCCGCCCGCGCGGTTGCCGTCGGCGGTGCCTTCACGTCGTAGCACCACAGCACATCCGCGTCGCGGATGAACAACCGGCCGTTGGCGACGACGGGATACGCCCAGGCCTTGGACTTGCCGCGGTCGGGTTGGGCGGGTGGGGTGAAGCGGCCCTTCTCGCGGTAGCCATCGGGCGTCGCTTCGACCAGCGCGACCTCGCCGTTCTCGCCGTGGCAGAAGAGCAGGCCGTCGGCGAACAGGACGGCGGCGGCGCCGATCGCGCGGTCGGTCCACTTGATCTGGCCGGTCTTGAAATCAGCGCACACGAGGACCGCGCTGGTCGTGCCGTAGAGGTGATCGCCGACCAGCACCGCGCCGCCGATGGCGGTGGGGAGCTTGTTGTCGAAGTAGGCCTCGGTGGCGACGAGCTTGCCGTCGTCACCCTTGCTGATGCGCACCGCGCCGCCGCCGGAGCGCGGGGCGCCGGAGTAGACGAGATCGCCGTGAGCGACGGCGGTCATCATGTTGGCGGGGCTGCCCTTGGCGGTGCGGTCGTACCGCCAGAGAAACGCGCCGGTTTTAGCATCGACGCCGACGAGCCCCTTGGCGAGGAACTGGACGTACTGCTTCACGCCCGCGGCGTCGGTCATCGTGATCGAGCCGTAGCCGGCGGCGTCGCCGCCGGGGACGGCGCTCTTCCAGATCACGTCGCCGGTCTTCTTGTTGAGGGCGACGAGGGTCGCATCGGCGCCGCCGGGCGTGACGATCAGCGCGTCGCCGTCGATCAGCGGGGATTCGGAATAAGCCCACTCGCCCGGCTTGCCGCCGAAGTCGCTGCGGAGGTTCTTCCGCCACCGCTCCTTGCCGGCGGCGATGTCGAGGCAGACGAGATCGCCATCGGAGCCGAGGGCGTAGAGGACGTCGCCCTCGATGGTGGGCGTCGAGCGGGCCGCGGGATAGGCGGGCCGCTGGTCGGGGTTGCCGACCTTGCCGATGCGCGTCGACCAGACGCGCGAGCCGTCGGCGACTTTTCGCGCCTCGACGAATTCATCGTCGAGCCCCGTGTTGCCCAGGAGATACAGGTGCTCGCCGACGACCGCGGGCGTGGAATAGCCCTGGCCGATGTCCTTCACCTGCCAGAGGAGCTTGGGCCCCTCGGCGGGCCATTGCTTAGCGAGGCCCGTCTCTTTCGAGATCCCATCCCGCCCCGGCCCGCGCCACTGCGGCCAGTCGTCGGCGAGCGCTGCGCTGGCGAGCAAGACAACTACGGACGCGATCCACCGGGCCGCATGCAGACGTGCTGTCATCAGTGTCATCGTGGCTCCTGTCGCGCGAGGTATGTTACTCGCCGTCGGGAGGGAGAGAAGGGGGACACGACGCGGCGAGCCCTGACCGTCAACAAGGCCAAGCCCCGCGAAGAGCACCCCCGCACGGGAGGCGGCGGTGGTGGTGGCTTTGCGTGCATGGTGCCGCGCTTGCGAGGCCGGCAAGGGTCTCCCGCGATTTGTGGTCCGTTGCCGGGCAACGAACCGAATGTTTAGATGGCTTCCATGGGAGTTCGACACCGCGGCCTGATCGAGCAGATCATTCGGGAAGCGCCGGACGTTTCCGCCGGCGCCCGGGTGCTGTACGGCATCGCGCGGCTCGACGTGCCCGCGACGCTGCCCGTGTGGAAGGTGCTCGATCGCCTCGCGTGGACGGGAGACGTCGCGGCGGTGCGCGCGGCGTGGGTGGCGCGGGCGCGCTCGTCCATTCCGCCGGACGCCAGCGGCATCTACCTCGGCATCGATGGGCTCAACATGCCCGAGGGCAAAGGCGTGGAGCTCGGCTGCTCGACCGGCCACCTCCCCGGGTGGCACGCAATCGACTTCGTCTTCAACTGCGACACCCACTGCGACGACATCCCGCTCCCCAGCCTCGCGACGCTCTACACCTGGCTCTACCAGGACGGCGGCTACGAGACGTTCGGCTCGATCGACAACCTGCTCCTGGAATACCCGATCTGTCTCGGCGTCACCGCGCTGGTCTTCCGGGATGCGCTGCGCACGCTCGACCCCGTCACGCTGGCGGGCGAGACGACGGAGCGCTGCTTCGCGCTGGGCTTCCACGACGGCGACATGATGCGCCTCGGCCGGGCGACGCAGGAGGGGTTCATCAACGACGCGTCGTTTGACTGCTGGTGAGCGCATCCGCACGGCGTCCGGGCGCAGATGGATGCGGACGCGGCGACTGGGGGGAGAATGGAGGCGCCCTCGGTCATCCTCCCATCGACACGAGCAGCCGCTCCATCGGCTCCTGGCTCACGCGGATCAGGCCGCGCCCGGGCTGGTTCAGGTCGAGCGTGATGTAAAGCGTGGACGTGATCAGCACGATGAAGAAGAGCGTCGACATCGTCGCCCGCTTCCGCTCGATGCCCTGCGATCGCCCCAGCACCCCGGCCGACACGATCGCCGCGAGGAACAGCAGCGCGACGATGCTCCCCGGAAGCCGGTCGCGCGCCGCGGCGAGACGAGCGGCGTGGCTGCTCGTGAGGTTGTTGAGCGTGCCGACCAGCGGCACGACGACCGGCGTGTTCTCGTCCACCGCCCGGCGGACCAATTCCGTCATCTGCCCGTGCATCGCGTTGATCTTCCCGATCACCTGGTCGACGTTCGCCTGCGCCATCAACGCCGGTGTCCGCGCCAGCTCGAGTCGGTAGCGCGCGTACTCGCGCACGACGTCCCGTAGCTCCGATCGCACCGGCTCGCGCAGCAGGCTGGCGGTGGTGTAGAAGTCGCCGATCGAGTTGCTGTCCTCGACGAGCTTCTCGCGGCGGTTGTCGTGCTTCTGCAGCGCCATGGCGAACGTGAACCCCAGCAGCAATCCCATCAGCGCGAGGCTCGCCTCGTCGACCTTGCTCCCGGCGGTGGCCGCGTTGCAGACCTTCCGCCCCCACCACAACCCGCCCGCCCAGACCGCGACGAGCCCCGCCAGCAGCAGGGACGCGATCACCCATGCGTTGAGCTGATAAAGCGACTGTGTCATGCGGGGCCATGATACGCATGACGGCAAGAAGCTGGCGAATCCCGTCCATTCAAGCGCGTGAAGCATCGGGGCAGCACGGAGAGCGCTACCCGGCCGCATGTTGCATGATCGCGCCGGCCGGGTGATATATGATCGCGTCCGATGGCGTCATCACCGATCATTTCCGATCGCCCGCCGCCGTGGGAGCTGCCCGACACGCAGTTGCTGGCAGAATGCCGGTTCGAAGCGTTCGTCGGTCCCGGTCCCGGCGGACAAAAGCGGCACAAGACCAACGCGGCCGTGCGCTTCACGCACCTGCCGACGCGCATCCATGCGATGGCGACCGACTCGCGCTCGCAGCGCGAGAACAAGATCCACGCGCTGCGGGAACTCCGCCACAAGCTCGCGATGGAAGTGCGGCGCGACGTCGACCCGCTGACGTTCCGCCCGCCGGAGTGGTTCGCGCAGTACGCGGGTCTGCATATCAACCCGAAGAACCCGCTCTACCCGAGCGCGGTGGCGACCGTGCTCGATGTACTGAAGGCGATGCGGTGGGGCGTGAGCGAGTCGGCGGTGATGCTGGGCGTGACGACGAGCGCGTTAACGCGTTTCTTGTTCGACGATCCTGCGCTGTGGACGAAGGCGAACGACGTGCGCGCGCGACTGGGGATGAAGACGCTGACGCGGCGCAAGTGATCTTGCATCGTTCTCGGCGCTCTTTGCGTCATCCGCGTGCGCAGGAGATCGCTCGGGCGAGACGCCCAAGCCACGTGCTTGAGAATTATCTTCACATCAGCCCGAAGAACCCGCTCTACCCGAGCGCCGATTCAATTCAGCGCCCAGCCGGCACCGGGCCGATCTTTTGCCAGTATTGCAGGATGCGCTTGCTGCCGGGCGTCGATTCGAACGCCGTCGGCCGCGCGCCGCCGGGCGGTCCCCAGCAGGCGCGCTTGTGCTCGTCGTCGACGATCTCGTAGATGCCCAGCGTCACCTGCCCGGCGTTGGCGCCGCCGATGGCCACCGAGTCCACCTGGTGCGGGACGGTTCCCGGGTTGATGGTGAACGTGCCCGCCGGGTGCGTGCCGACACCGGCCGCCTGTGGAAAGCGGAAGGTATTGCCGTCGGTGATGAGGATCGTTTGCTTGACCTGTGCTTCGGGCACGGGCTTGCCGTCGGCGACGGCGCGGACCAACTGCCATTCGCCGGAGAGCCGCGCGTAGTCCTGCTTGATCGCCGCCGCCGCCGATGGGACCGTGCCATCGGACGAGGCACAGCCTGAGAGTGCGCTCCATGCCGACATGATGACACTCGCGATGAGGACGGATTTCATGATGGAATCTCGATGCTCACTGGGATACCAAGTCCTGATCGAGATGAACAGGAAAAACCGGGAGCATCGTTCCGGGTCGCATCCTGTAGACTTCCGCACATGACGTCAGGTGTATCGCGCCGCCGCACTCGATCGAAGAAGCTCCCGCGCGCGTTCTACGCGCGGGAGGCGGAGGCGCTGGCGCACGATCTGATCGGCGCGATCCTCGTCCATCGCGTCGACGGAAGCGAACGCCGTGGGCGGATCGTGGAGACCGAGGCGTATGTCGGCAGCCACGACCTGGCGTGCCACGCGGCCAAGGGGCGCACGGCGCGGACAGAGGTGATGTTCGGCCGGGCGGGGCATGCGTACGTCTACCTCTGTTACGGCATTCACGACATGCTCAACATCGTCTCCGGCTCGCACGGCGTCGCGCAGGCGGTGCTCGTCCGCGCGGCCGAGCCGCTCGACGGGTGGGACGCGAACCTTACCGGGCCGGGAAATCTCGCCAAGGGATTCGGCATCACGCGGCGCGACAACGGCCTCGACCTGACGGGCGACACGCTGTTTCTGCTCGCGGGCGACGGGTCGACAACTCACATCGTGCGCACGCGGCGGATCGGCATCGACTACGCGAAGCAGTGGAAGAACGCGCCGCTCCGCTTCATCGACGCCGACAGCCCCGCGGTGTCGCGGCCGAGGTTTCGGTGATCGGCGCAGTCCGGCACGCGCGCGCGGCTGTCCACAAACGCGCGGCGGGCGGTATGATCCGCACCGCCCATTGCGGGCGGGAGAATCAAGCGATGCAGCAGACATGGTTCGTCGTGTGGGCGGGCGTTCTTGCGGTGATCATGTCATGGGTCGCGCCGTTGCAGGCGCAGGATGCGGAGAAGAGCGGCGTGATCGTCTACATCGGCACCTCATCGAGCCCCAACAGCAAGGGGATCTACATCACGCGCATGGACCCGGCCACCGGCGCGCTGGCTGCGCCCGAACTCGCGACCGAGGCGAAGAATCCGAATTTCCTCGCGTTTCACCCGAGCTATGCTTTCCTCTACGCCTGTGCCGAACTGACCGACGCCGCCGGCGCCAAGAGCGGCGGGGTGGCGGCGTTCGCGATCGATCCCAAGAGCGGAAAGTTGACCGCGCTGAATCAGCAATCCTCCGGCGGGCGCGGGCCGTGCCACGTGAGCGTGGACAAGGCGGGGAAGAACCTCCTCGTCGCCAACTACGGCAGCGGCAGCGTCGCGTGCGTGCCGATCGCGGATGATGGAACGCTGCGCGAACCGTCGACCGTCATCCAGCACGAGGGCGGGAGCCGCGTCGTTGCCAAGCGGCAGGATGGGCCGCACGCACATTCGATCAACCTTGACGCCGGCAACCGCTTCGCGTTCGCCGCGGATCTGGGATTGGACAAGGTGATGGTCTACGCGTTCGACCCGTCGAAAGGCACGCTCAAGCCGCACGATCCCCCCGCCGCCGAGCTTCCGCCCGGCGGGGGGCCGCGGCATCTGGCGTGGCACCCGAGTGGGCGGTACGCCTACGTCTGCAACGAGATGGGCGACTCGGTCAGCGCGTTCGCGTACGAAAATGGGGAGAAGGGGTCGCTCAACCCGATCGGCGTCGTGCCGACCCTCCCGAAGGACTACGCGGGCGCCGACGAGAACACGACGGCCGAGGTCGTGGTGCACGCGTCGGGGAAGTTCCTGTACTGCTCGAATCGTGGCCACAACAGCATCGCCGTGTTCGCGATCGGCGACGACGGGCGGCTCACGCCGCGCGGGCACGCGAGCACGCAGGGCGAGATCCCGCGGAACTTCGCGATCGACCCGAGTGGGAAGTTCCTGCTCGCCGCGAATCAGAAGACAGGATCGATCGTCGTGTTCGGCATCGATCAGAGCACGGGCGAGCTGACGCCGACCGGATCGAAGGTGGAAGTGCCGACGCCGGTATGCGTGCGATTCCTGCCGATGCACCGGTGAGTTCGCCGTTTGCGAGTCTCTGTCTTGCATTTTGCTAGAATTCGAGCATGTTGATTACAGGCTTGGCCGCGATCGAGGGGTTCTTGAAGAAGAACGCGTCGGCGCGGACGCCGACGATTCGATGGGTGGAACTCGCGCGAGCCGCGACGTGGAGCGATATCGTCGCGGTGCGCGAAACATTCGCGTCTGCCGACGCGATTAAAGGAACGAACCTGACCTGCTTCAACATCGGCGGCAACAAGTTTCGACTGCTGACTGTCATCTCCTACGAGCGGCAGCAGATTGTCATCCACGAACTGATGACGCATGCCCAGTACGATAGAAAATACGTGAGGTAAGCCCATGAGCACGACGACGAAGAAGAAGAAACGGAGGGAGCAGGCGGGGGCGGACGACTACTTGGAATTGGTGCACCGCTTCCCGCTGCGCCCGATCCGCACGAAGGCTGACTATGATCGGGCCGGTCAGGTCTTAGAGCAGTTGGTCGCACGTGCGGATGCCGGTCTGACCCTCGGCGAAAGCGACTACACAGACGTGTTATCCCGCCTGGTGGGCGAGTATGACGAGCTGCATTCGAGCATCCTGAAGGAGATCGCTGCCGGCCGCAAGTCTTCCCCGATCGAGATACTGAGGTATCTCATGGAGGAGCACAGCATGAACACGATCGAACTCGGCAAGCTGGTGGGCGGGAGCGGGCAGGCCTCCATGATCCTCAACGGTAAGCGAGAGCTGAGCAAGGCGAACATTCGCACGCTGGCTGAGCGATTCAAGGTGAGTCCTGCGTTGTTCATCTAAATGTAGGCGGAAAGCTTTTTTTTCCATAAGCAACAGGAGCAGAACGTGGCGCAGCAGGCGTTGATCGTGTACGGCGGGTATGAACCGCACCAACCGAAAGAGGGGGCCGAACTGTTTCGCGGTTGGCTGGAGCAGGATGGGTTTGAGGTGCGCCTGTCGGACTCGCTCGAATCGTTCGCGGACGTCGAGGCGCTGAAGCGACTCGACCTGATGGTCCCGCACTGGACGTGCGGCCAACTCAAGCCGGAACAGAGCCGGGGCGTGAGCGAAGCCGTGAAGAGCGGCGTGGGCCTCGCTGGCGCGCACGGCGGGATGTGTGACGCGTTCCGCAACGACTGCTCATGGCAATTCATGACCGGCGGACAGTTCGTCGCGCATCCGGGCAACGACGGCACCCGGTACACCATCAAGCCGACGAGCCTGAAGAGTCCGATCACCGAAGGCATCGGCGAGTTCGAGGTGTCCTCCGAGCAATACTACATGCACGTCGACCCCGCCCTGCGCGTGCTGATGACCACGCACTTCCCTGTCGCCGACGGCCCGCACGTCGGGAACGGGCCGTGCGAGATGCCGGTCGTGTGGACGAAGACGTGGGGGAAGGGGCGGGTGTTCTATCACTCGCTGGGGCACGTGGTGAACGTGCTGGAGAAGGAACCCGTGCCGACGCTCACGCGCCGGGGATTCCGCTGGGCATCGGAGGGCAAGTCACAGTCGCGGTGAGGATGTCAGTGAGAAAGAGGGGAGCCACAGAGGACACAGAGGACACAGAGAGAAAGACCTGAATTGGTTTCCTCTCTGTGACC
>JBAUGM010000321.1:0-6630 GCA_049679725.1 Tepidisphaeraceae bacterium | reverse complement strand
CGCGCACATCGAGAACATCCTGCCGGTGCTCGAAGAATCCCTCGCGAAGGCCCACGCCAAAGCGCGGACGACGACGCGCTGACGTCTATCGCGCGTTCGCCGGTTGAGTGGCGGGCGTATCGGTTTTTCGCTCTTTGATTGCGCCGCCAGGTGCGACGGCGCCGTTGTTCAGGTCCGGCAGCGCGGGCGTGGTCGCCGGTTCGCTTGGGCCATCGGGAGCCACCTTTCCCGGATCGAGCTTCTGCTCCGCCGGCGACGCGGCAGCGCTCTTCGTCGTCGTGACCGCCTGCGCGACGGCGGGCGGGGCGTCCTTGTCACCCTGGAGGACGACCAGCGCGATCATCGTGTCCACCGCGCGCTGAAGCTGAAGGTCGACCGGCTGCGTCGCCGGCGCGGTCGTCGCCGCCGTCGTCGGTTGCGTCTGGGCCTTGGGCAGCGGGCGCTTGTACAGCTCGTGCTCACGGCGGAGCAGGATCGCGGCGCGCTCCTGCGCCGGGTCCATCGTCACGACGATGTTCGGTTTCACGCCGTAGTCGTCGCCGTCCTTCATCTCCTTCTTGCGGTGCACCAGGCGGCCGCTGGGCAGGTAGTAGTACGCAACGGTCAGCTTCAGCTCGCCCGCCTTGCCGTCGAGGCCGATGAGCTCCTGCACGGAGCCCTTGCCGTACGTCTGCTCGCCGATGATCAGCGCCCGGCGGTTGTCCTTCAGGCTGCCGGCGACGACTTCCGCGGCGCTGGCGGAGCCTTCGTTGACGAGCACGATGATCGGGAACTGCGGCAGCGTTCCCGGCACCGTCGCCCGCGCGATCTGCTCCGGCCGGTTGCGGCCCTTCGTGCTCACGATCACGCCGGAGTCGAGGAACAGGTCGACCACTTCGATCGCCTGATCCAATCGCCCGCCGGGGTTGTATCGCAGGTCGAGGATCAATCCCTTCATCCCCTCGGACAGCAGCGATTCGACGGCCGCCTTCAGCTTGTCCGCCGAGTCCGGGGTGAACTGGGCCATGCGAAGGTACGCGATTTTCGGATCGTCGCAGGCGTAGTAGTCCCAGACGCCTTCCTGCGTGCGCTGGTAGCCGGTGAGCGTGGGGACGATGATCTCCTCGCGCGTCATCGTGAGGTCCTGCTCATCGCCCGTGGCGTGGCGGACCTTGAGCGTGACCTTCGTGCCGAGCGTGCCGGTGATGCGCTTGACGACATCGGGGAGGCGCTCGCCCTCGATGCTCTTGCCGTCGACCGCGAGGATCGTGTCGCCCGCCATGATGCCCGCCCTGAACGCGGGGCTCCCCTCGATCGGGCTGACGACCTCGATCGGCCCGTTCTCGCCCTTCTGGTCGAGCTCGATGCCGACGCCCTTGAACGACCCCTCGAGCATGCGGTCGAAGTCTTCCTGCCTGGCCGGGGGGACGTAGACGCTGAAGGGATCGAGCTTGCTCAGCATCCCATTGATCGCCGCCTCGCGCAGGGTGGCCTCGTCGGTGGGGTCGACGTAGTTCTGCTGGACCTGGCGGTGGATGTCGACGAGCGTGCGGACGAAGGCGTAGTCGTCGTCGCGCTGGGCGAGCGTGCCGGGGATCTGGAAGGCGAGGACGGCGATGAGCAGCACGCTGCCGAGCCAGGCGACTTTTTCACGGTTCATGTACGGACTCCGCGGGGATGACACTCCGGTGCGATGGGCGATTCTATTCCGACGGAGGCGTGTTGTCCCGCCTGACAACTGTAGGGCGCACGGCATTCCAGCACGTCATTCCGAGGGGAGTTTTACGACCCGAGGAATCTCGGGTTTGCGAGCACTTTTCGACCCCGAGATCCCTCAGGTCGCCTTGGCTCCCATCGGGATGACGTAGTGCGGGATGACGTTGCGCGACACTGCTAAACGCTACCCGAAAAGCGGCGCAACGCCTCGGACACCTGTTGCGGCTGCTCCATCGGAGCCATGTGACCGGCGCCGCGGACGACGACGTAGGTGCTCTTCGGGATCGCCCTGCTCATCGCCTCGGCCCCCGCGGGCGGGGTGATCGCGTCGTGTTCGCCGACAATGACCAGCGTCGGCGTCGCGATCGACGGCAGGTGCGCCGTGAAGTCCGGCCGGTCGCGCATGGCGGCGAGCGCGTGCTCGATCGTCAACGGCGACTGATCGTTCATCACCTGATCCAGCTCCCGTTTCACCTGCGGCCGCGACGTGTCCGCGTCCGAGGCGAGCATCTTCGGCATCATCTGCTCGGCGACCCCTCTCGCTCCCCGCGACCGCGCGAGTTCGATCATCTTCTGCCGACCCTCCTTCCCCTCCGGCGTGTCGCCCTGGGCCTTGGTGTCGATCAACGCGAGGCCGAGCAGATCGGTCGGGTACTTCTTCGCGTAGGCCAGCGCCACGTACCCGCCCATCGACAATCCGCCCAGCACGCAGGGGAGCGCGCCGATGTCGGCGAGCAGCGCGTGGACGTCGTCCGCGAGCGACTCCATGGTGAACGGGTCGTTCGACTTCGATTGGCCGAACCCGCGCAGATCCGGCGCGATCACGCGGAAGCCGCCGGAGAGCGCCGCGATCTGCTCCCGCCAGACCCGCGCATCGAGCGGAAACCCGTGCAGCAGCACGAGCGGCCTGCCGGTGCCCTGCTCCTGGTAGTTCAACGTGGTGCCGTTCACGCTTCGAGATGGCATGTGGGTCGCTCCTTCGTCGAGCGATTCTAGTGCATCCAACGCACGAAGGGAGTTTCCGACTCTCGTCATCCTGAGGTACTCCGAAGGATCTCACGCGTGCGGACGCCAGAGATCCTTCGGAGTGCCTCAGGATGACAATGCCGGAGGGAAACGACGCCTTTCGGCGACGGACGCCCCGCGTTGAAGACGCGCACGCAAACCCTACAATCCCTGCTCCACCCACTCCCCGGGCATGGAAGCACAGGCGGCAGCGAAGATCTCGATGGCATTTGATTCCGACAACCTGAAGCTCACCGACTTCATGGACCTGCAAACCTTGCAGGAGATCCAGGACAGCTTCGCCGCCGTCGCGAACGTCAAGGCCACCATCACCGACGCCGCCGGCGCCGTCATCACCCAGCCGATGCCCACCAGCGACTTTCTCAGCCGCCAGCAGGCGATCGCGCAGGCGGACGAGGGGATGCAGGGGGGGTCGGAGGGGCCGCAGAAGGAGGGCAAGGAGTACGTCGCGCCGATCATCGTGAGCGGGCAGCGCCTGGGCACGATCCGCATGACGCCGCCCCCCACCGGCGCCGTCGTCGGCGTCGACGACGCGAAGCTCACGGCGATGGGACTGAAGTACGGCATGGACCTCAAACAGGTCAAAGCGCTCGCCCTTCAGCTCACCCGATCCAGGCACGCGCGCCCGGCCGCCATCCAGTTCCTCTTCCTCCTTGCCAACGCGATCGCGCGCCTCTGCTTCCAGGAGTACCAGCTTCGCCAGCGCATCAACGAGCTGACCGCCGTCTACAACGTCGCGATGATGCTCGCCGATGCGCGCGACCTGCCGCGCGTGCTGCAGCGCACGGTGCAGGTCGTCTGCGACGTCATGGAGACGAAGGCGGCGTCGATCCGGCTCATCGACGAGGAGAAGGACGAGCTGGTCATCAGCGCCGTTCACAACCTCTCCCGGCAATATCAGCAGAAGGGTCCCGTGCGCATGAGCCGTGCGGAGATCGACCAGATCGCACTCTCCCCGCAGGGGTACGAGTACGTCAAGAACATGGCGACCGACCCGCGCGTGCAGTACCCGGAGGAATCGAAGCGCGAGGGCGTCGTCTCGATGCTCTCCGTCGGCATGCGCTACCAGGGCCGCCCCATCGGCGTGCTGCGGGTTTACACGGACGAGGAACAAACCTTCAGCCCGCTGCGCATCGACCTGCTCAAAGCCGTCGCGGCCCAGGCGGCGGCGGCGATCGAGAACGCCCGGCTGCTCACCGAAGCGCTCGAAACCGCCGAGCTGGAAAAGCAGGTCAAGCTGGCCGCCGACGTGCAGCAGCGCATGGTCCCGCAGCGCCCACCCATCGTGAAGGGGCTGGACCTGGCGAGCGTCTACGTCCCCGCGTTCACGCTGGGCGGCGACTTTTTCGACTTCATCCCCCTGCCGGACAACAACGTCGGCCTCGTCGTCGCCGACGTCAGCGGCAAGGGCGTGCCCGCCAGCTTGATCATGGCCTCCGTCCGCGCGGCCCTGCGGTCGGAGGTGAACAACGTCTACTACCTTTACGAGGTGCTGCGGCGCGTGAACCTCATGCTCTGCCGCGACACGAAGGACAGCGAGTTCGTCACCCTCTTCTACGGCGTGTTCGACGCCCGCAACCGCCGCCTCACCTATTGCAGCGCCGGCCATCCCCCCGCCATGCTCCTGCGCGACGGCAAGGTCACCGAGTTGCGCAGCGACAACCTGGTGCTGGGCATCGATCCCACCGAGCAGTATGTGCAGTCGTTCGTCGACCTGAAAAAGGACGACGTGCTGCTCATCTACACGGATGGGTTGACCGACGGCATGAACTTCGCCAACGAAAGCTTCGGCCGCGCGCGCATCGCCGAGGCGTTCGCCAAAGGCGGCGGGTCATCAGAAGTGATCTCGCAGAACCTGCTGTGGGAGCTGCGCAAGTTCGTCGGCATCGCCAAGCGCACGGACGATGTGACGATGATCGTGGGGAGGGTGACGTGACCGTGCCCATCCCCTGCGATCCCCCGCCACGCCTTCGGGCCGCCTGCGTCGCCCCGCGCGCGTCCGCGAAAAGCCGTCCCGCCAGCGCTGTAGCCGCCTCGCGCCTCCGCCGCCACGTCAGAAGGTCCGGCATCGATGCTCCATCGCTGGCCAGCGATCGAGCGCGGATGCCCCGCCGAAGGCAATCGCTCCACAGCAATCGAGCGCGGATGCCCCTCCGAAGGTAATCGCTGGCCCGACGTGACGACAGGTTGACGGGGATGGCATGCGTGCGGATCGCGCCGGCATGCGTGCCGGTCAAAACCGGCCTGCATGCGGGCCCCGCCCGCACCGCCTCCGGCGCCGCCCGCCTGCGGTCCGATCCGCCGATAATCCCCTTCCCCCCGGGCAGCCGCCCTGCCCGCGTGCGACCCCCGAACTACCACCGAACGGCCAGCGCCTTTCGCGTCTGGTATTACAGGTAAAACAGCTTTGACAACCCCCGCCACCACAAGGTGTAATGCGCCAGCGTGACGTCACGCGCGCCTCCCCGTTAGTTGGGCGCGTGGGTCCAAGGAATAAGAGGTTAGCCCGCCTAGCAACAACCGAGGTGACGCCATGATCGCCCGATACTTTCGCCTGCTCATTGCCGTGCTGCTGGCGTTCGCCGGGCGCGCGCATGCCGCTCGCGTACTCGAGCGCTACGATGTCGATTCGCTCAGCGCGATGGCCACGTTGATCGTCAAAGCCGAAGTTGGCGAGGCAACGGACGTTCACACGCGCGACGGCGACTGCGCCGTGTGGGACGTGACCGTCCTGTCGGCCCTTCACGGAGATGCCAAACCGCAATCAATAATTCGCGTCGCGGGTATCGAGGAGTACCGGAAGGGGCCGGGCATTCAAGGCGCGGAGAAGACCTTTCCCCGACTCTCCAAGGGCGACATCGTGTACCTATTCCTCATCGCGAAGGACGCACGCGGGGGCTATGCGAAGTACAGTCTGACCGATGCCGACTGGAAGGTGATCGAGTCCGGGGCGCGCCTCGTCATTAAGGACAGCGTGTACGGTTTCGGACAGTATTCTCCGCCAGCGCCGTCCGCCGGCCCTGTTCCCGGATTTGTCGCAATGACGGACGAGGCGTTCCCCGGCGCTCCCGTAGCTTCGGTCGACGCGTTCGAGAAGCAAGTCGCGGCCTCGCTTCGGTATGCTGCGGAGTTGAGGCGCAAGTTGTCCGAAAACGCTCTCAGTGAGAACGAGAAGCAAACGATTCTGCGATCGAGGGCTGCCGTGCTCAAGCGAGAGCGAGCGCGCTCGGATTACATTCCGTGGTTGATCTTCGACGAGCCACGTCAGCCGACGACGCGACCGGTGGGCTAACCAAACACCTGCACTGGACCGGGGCCACCACGGTCCTTCTGATTTCGAGCGCTGGTCGTCGGCCCGGCCAGTGAATGTTGGTCCGTTATCTGCCCTAAGCATCTGGCGTGTCGAACGGGAGTTGCACAATGAGCATCGCGTCCGATCTCTTGGAGCGCCACATCGAAACGCTCGTCGGCGATCCCGCGAAATGGCAAACGCTGATCGCCGACGACATCGTGTGGGAACTGGCCTACGCGCCGGCCATCGGCCATCCGGCGCGGCTGACCGGCCGCGGCGAGGTGATGCGTCATGTCACCTGGTTCCTGGGCGCGGTGGAGAACTTTCGGTTCATCGAGCCGAAGGTGTACGCCTGCGTCGATCCAGAAGCGGCGGTTGCGCAAGTGAAAGCCGAAGCCTTGAGCAAGCCGACCGGGCGGATTTATCGCCAGGAATACGTTGTTTTTCTGCGAGCCGCCGGCGAGAGAATTGCCCATCTGCGCGAGTATTTCGACCCGACTCGGGCAGCCAAAGCGATGAACGAGTCGATCCTCGATCTGGCACCATGGTTTTGAGCGTCGGCGCTCCGGCGACCCCAGGGCAACCGCATATGCCACCGACGGGAGGGCGAGGCTCCT
>JBAUGM010000320.1:0-3725 GCA_049679725.1 Tepidisphaeraceae bacterium | reverse complement strand
CTCCCCGCTTACGGGGAGAGGGAGCAAGCGCGTTACTTCTCGCGCTTCTTCTCCACCAACCGGATCAGCCCCACGTCGATGTACTGCCCGCCGCTCGTCTGCGCACAGTGCACCGCGATGACGTTCTTCCCGGGCTTCAGCGCCTTTCGCCCCTCATCGCGCAGGCGCTGCTCGACGTAGCCGGTCGTGTGCTGCCCGCTGCGCGTCGCGAGGACGCCGTTGATGTACACCTGCGCCGCCTCGTCGTGGTGCCAGAGGAAGTCGACGTCGTTCAGCGCCTCGGCGGGCACGTCGATCTCGCGGCGGAGCCAGATGTCGGCGGTGTCCCACTTCGTGTGAACGACAGCGCCGGTCGTGCCCTCCGTGCCGAAGCCGGATTTGCCCGCTTTCCACGACGAATCGTCGAACGCAGGCTTCGCCCAGTCGGCGGCGGGCTTCTCGGTGGTGTACTTCCACTCCGCCGGCGCGTCCTGCGCGGTCTTCACGAGCGGGACGATCTCGATGCGCGGCCCCTTGCCAAGATTGGCGTCGCGCACGCGCTGCTCGTCCATTTTGAGGATTTCGCGGTCGTAGGTGAGCAGGCCGTTCACTTCGCCTTCGACGTCGGTCGTCTGCGTGTAGACGCCGGCGCACAGCCCTGAGTCTTCGTGCAGTTGCCAGAGCCGGCCGAGGAGGCGGACGTACTTGTCGGTCAACTCGTCCTTGCTCTGCATGTTCTGGTAGCCCCAGTTCTTGTCCGATTGCCAGAGGTGCCCTTCGATGGGCAGCCCGAGGCCGCCGAACTCGCCGAGGACGATGGCCCTTCTCTTCTCGACCGGTGGCGCCGCCGGGCCGGGGTAATTGTGGATGTCGTGCACGTCGCCGCCGCCGTGGTCGGTCCAGCCGGAGGCGTGGTTGACGAGGCGGGTCGGGTCCCACGACTTGACCTTATCGCCCAACGCGATGGTGCCCGCCTTGTCGTAGGGCGCCTTGCCGATCGTGCCGTCCTCGCGCTTGCGCGCGTCCTGGCCCCAGCCTTCGTTGAGCGGCACCCACATGATGATCGACGGTGCGTTGACGTGCTGGTCGACCATCGCGCGCAGCTCTTTCTCGAACTGCTCCTGCCACGCGCCGGCCTCGGATGCGTGCGCGTTGGGCATGTCCTGCCACACGAGGATGCCCAGCTTGTCGGCGTGGTGGTACCAGCGCTGCGGCTCGACCTTCACGTGCTTGCGGATCATGTTGAAGCCGAGCTTCTTCGTGATCTCGATGTCGCTTTTCAACGCCGCGTCGGTCGGCGCGGTGTAGAGCCCGTCCGGCCACCAGCCCTGGTCGAGCGGGCCGACCTGCATGATCGATTTGCCGTTCAACTTGATGCGCGGGATGCCCTTCTCGTCGGGGGAGACTTCGATCTTGCGCATGCCGAAGTAGCTCATTACTTCATCGGCGTGCCGGGCGTCGCCAAAGCGAATGCGGACGATCAGTTCGTAAAGATGAGGACTCTGCGGCGTCCAAAGCCTCGCGTCTGGGACCTTGATTCGCGCGACTTCGCTCCCGATCACCTTTCCAACTTCCCGATCGCCTTCCTTGACAATGAATTCAATGAAGTGCGCATCGGGGCGCTTGTTCATCGTCGCGTTGACCGTCACATGCACTTCGCCCTTATCCGGGTCGGGGCGGATAACCAGACCATCAATGTGCTCCGGCGAAACTGGCTCGATCCACACCGTCTGCCAGATCCCGCTGACCGGCGTGTACCAGATCCCGTGCGGTTCGGTGACCTGCTTGCCGCGCGGCTGGGTTTCCGCCGTTGCGTCCGTCACGCCGACGATCACTTCCTGCTCGCCTTCGGGCTTGAGCGCATCGGTGACGTCGTAGCTGAAGGCGTCGAACCCGCCGACGTGCCTGCCCATCTCCTTGCCGTTGACCCAGACGGTCGATTCGTAATCCACCGCGCCAAAGTGAAGCAGGATGCGCTGGCCGTTCTTGCGCCAGTCCTTCGGCACCTCGAACGTGCGGCGGTACCAACTGCGATCGTGGTGCTTGCCGACCCCCGAGAGGGCGGACTCCATGCAGAACGGCACGAGGATCTTGCCCGGCAGGCTTTTCCCGACCGGCGTGTCCTTCACCTCGTCCGCCGGCGCGAACTGCCATAGCCCGTTCAGGTTCTGCCACCGCTCGCGGACCATCTGCGGCCGCGGGTACTCGGGCAGGGGGTTCTTCGGGTCGAGGTCCTTCGCGAACTTCGACACGAGCGGGCCCTTCGCGGGCATCCACTCCTGCCCGCGCAGCGGCGCGGACGCCAGACAAACCACCAGCGCGACGATCAACACGAGCGGGGCAAACGCCATGGGCGATCCTCTCCTTCAAGCGAATTAGGAACGGGAACGATACCGATCCGCGTGCATTCGTTCTACGTTCGTGAGGCTCGAAAGTTGTGGGGGAAATGTGATCGCTTCACGCCGGTGTCTAAAGCCGAAGGCGAAGACCCGGATGCTCGCGCGAGGGAGGATCCGGGTCTTCGCCTTCGGCTTTAGACACCGACGTGAGGCGTGTGAACGCGCTATCGCGCGACGACGTCCTGCCCGAACAGGCGCATCTGGAACGCGCGGTTCGTCACCGCGCGGGCGGGGAGGAGGACGGGCTGAATCTTGGTCACGGTGTCGCGCTCCAGCTGCGGCATGAGCTGGCTCACGCACGCCTCGGCCAGCATCGGCACGTCCTGCATGCTGCACGCGATGGGCAGCGGCAGCAGGTGCATCATCGGGATCTCGTCGAAGCAGGCGATCACCGGCGGCTTCTCCAGCATGGCGATGGCGTCGATGACGCCCTGGCCGAGGAAGTTGTTCGTGCAGACGATCGCGTCGAGCGGCGGCTCCATCGACTCCTCGCCGGCGATGAACTTGATGAACGCCTGCCGGCCTGTCTCCGGCTGGGCGGGGCCTTCGTGCACCGCGACGACGTTGAAGCACTTGCTCACCAGCTCCGTGCGCCGCCGGTGGGTGATGACGCTGTGCGGGCCGGACACGATCGCCACGCGGCGCACCAGCGCCCGGCCCAGCGTGTCGCACAACAGCCCGGCGAGCTGCTCTTCATCGGAGGAGACGGTCGCGCTGATGCCGGGGATCGGGCGATCGAGCACGACCAGCGGCATGTCGGGCGAGATGAACTCGTGCAGCGCCTTCTTCGTGCGCAGCAGGGGGACGATGATCAACCCATCCACGCCTTTTTGCGGGAGAAGGTTGAGGTACTCGGCTTCGATGTCCGGGTCTTCGCCGCTGTTGCAGAGGATCAGCGAATAGCCGCGGCGGTGCAGGCTCTGCTCGACGAGGCTGGCGAGGCGCGCGAACCACGGGTTGGCGATGTCGGACACGAGCAGGGCGACGGCGCCCGAGCGCCGCGTGCGCAGCCCGCGCGCCACGAGGTTCGGCCGATACCCCATCGCCTTGGCGGCGGCGAGAACGCGGCCCTTGGTTTCATCACTCACGTGCTGCGCCACGCGCCCGCCGGTCAGCACGCGGCTGACGGTGCTCACGCTCGTGTTCGTCTGCTTCGCGATATCGATTAACGTCGGTCGCATGAGGTGCGCGGTGTGTGCCCTCGCCCGCAAACGATATTCTAGCGGGAGAGCGGGGATTGCACACGAGAAATGGGCGTGCGCCAACAGGGAACGGGATCACGTGCGTCGTTGCATGCAGCGCAAGAGGCGAGAGCGACATTCTCCCTCTCCCACGTACTCGGGGGAG
>JBAUGM010000319.1:0-4109 GCA_049679725.1 Tepidisphaeraceae bacterium | reverse complement strand
GGCAAGTCGCTCACACCTGCACCGGCGACCACGGCGTCCGCGAGACGTCGGCTTCATCCTGCGGCGGGGGCTCGACGACCTTCACGTGCTCGGCCCAGAAGCTCTCGAAGGTCTTCTCCAGCGAGAACCGGCTGACGCGCTGCGGCGCGGTGCGGGCCATGCGCAAGCGGCGGGGCTCGTCGCCGAGCAGCTCGTCCATCGCGCTGCACCAGCGCGACGCATCGCGGCCGGGGACGATCAGGCCCGTCAGTCCATCGTCCATCGTTTCCTTCGGGCCGCCCTCGTCGCTGACGAGGACGGGCAGGCCGGAGGCCTGGGCTTCCATGACGACCTGGCCGAGCGTGTCGGTGCGCGAGGGGAAGACGAACAGGTCGCTGCTGGCGTACAGCGGGCCGAGTTGCTCGTCCGACTGGAAGCCGAGGAAGTGGGCGGGGCAGTCCGCCAGGGCCGACTTCATCTCCGCGAGGTACGGGCCGTCGCCGGCGACGATGAGCGCGGTGTCGCGGCGCTTGGCGCAGAGCTGCTTGAAGGCGTCGACGAGCAGCGGGAGGTTCTTCTCGACGCTGACCCGGCCGACGTACAGCACGCGACGGGGTGACTTGATCCCGCGGCTGGCGAAGCAGCTCTCGTCGCGGTGGCGCGCGTTGAACTTGTCGATGTTGATGCCGGGCAGGATCGAGAGCACCCGCTCGTCGGGCACGCGCAGGTCGCGCAGGTTGAACCGGTACGTCCGGCTGCGCGAGAAGACGGCGCTCATCTGGCCGTAGAGGAGTTTCATGTACTCGGCGGCGCCGTTCACGATGCGGTGGTCGCCGGTGAGGCTGTCGATGTAGGCGGGGAAATCGGTGTGGTACGTGCCGAGCAGCGGCACGCGGAGCATCTTGCTCGCCAGCCAGCCGCAGAGGCCCATCGGCCCTGGAGTGGAGACGTGGATCGCGTCGAACTGCTGGCGATCCGCCCACTCCAGGATCTCCAGCACGGGCGGGAGGTGGAGTTTGAGGTCTTCGTAGTAGGGCAGCGGGCGCGAGAGGAGCGGGATGAAGTTCTTGCGGTTCGGCAGGTTGAACTTGGGGCTGTCGGTGCTCGTGTGCACGATGAAGTGACGCCCCTGCCGGCTCGCCTGCTCGGCCATGTCGCGGAGGAATCGCCCGACGCCGTTGATGTCGTCGAGCGTGTCGGTGAACAACCCGACGCGGAGGGTTTGCGCTCTCTTCTTCGTGTGCTGCCGGGTGATCTCGCGGAGGAGGTGCCGCTCCTTGTTCTGGTGGAAGACGGCGAAGTAGTAGGGCATCAGCACGAACTGGTGCGCGAGAACCGCGCCGATCGAGTCGAACAGGCCGGTGAAGCTGGCGTCGTCGACCGAGCGGTTGATGGCGGCGGCGATGCCCTGGGTGACGTCGCGGTTGATCGAGGAGACGAAGCGGAACATCTCCTCGTGCTCGCCCAGCGGGGGGAGGCCGGTGGAGAGCACGTCGCGCAGCGCGGGATGCTCGGGAAGCCGGTTCTTCGCGGACGTCAGGAACAACCGCTTGAGCCGGCCGGTGCCGAAGGCGGGTTCGGGGTTGACGAAAGGAGATGCGATGCGCCGGCCGACCTTCTTCAGCTTGTGCTTGATGCCGAGCTTCGCGAGTTGCCACTTCGACGGCGCCGGGCGCTCGCCGACGATCGTCTGCAGGATCGTCGTGACGAGGTTGGGCGAGCGGCCGTCGGTGAGGATGTGCCGGCTGTAGTAGCGGATGGCGATGCCGTAGAACGCGTGGGCGAGCTTGGCGCTCGATCCCGTCTCCCCGCCCGGTCCGCAGCGGCCTTCGCGGAGACAGGTGAGGACGTCGTCGACCGTCTTCGTGTCTTCCGGGAAGATCGTGTAGGTGCGGCCGATGTTGAGCAGCCCGTGGTCGTCGCTGCCGGCGGTGCGGGACTTGATCCACGGCTCGGGCCAGCGCGGCTTGAGGTTGTGCGCCTCGGAAAGGCGCGCCAGCTCCTGGCGCGTGAGCTTCTCGAGCACGGGCTCGAACGCATCACGGTGGAGGCCGCTGTGGGCGCCGTTGAGGCACTCGAACCCCTTGAACAGGAGGAGCAGCCGCTCGAGGTGCCAGCGCTCGAGCTTGTCGTTCTGGCGGTAGATCGGATGGGCGACGGCGTGCGCGAGCCGCTTCGATTCGATGTATTCCGCGACGTCGTAAATGTTCTCCGCGCGTTTCTGCAACTCGGCGTGGTCCTGCGGCGTGATGCCCCAGACGAGCACGTGCAGCTTGCAGCGGTCTTCGGGGAACCAGCAGGTCAGTTCCTCGCCGACCAGCACGTCGCCCAAGTCGACGATCCGGCGGACGCCGTCGATCGAGTCGTGGTCGGTGATGGTGACGAAATCCATCCCGCGACGCTTGGCCTGGGCGTAGACTTCCGACGGCGCGCTGTAGCACTCGGGGCAGGAAATGGCGTTCAACACCACCTCGGCGGCGCGGTTGCTGGCGTCGCTGTGGCAGTGCAGGTCGATCCGCTTGCCGATGGAGGGGGAGTCAGCGTACATCGCGCCTTTCGTCAAGGCATGCGGTGCGAGGGCCGAGAGACATTCGCCCATTTTGACGCTGCGCAGCCGTTTGGGAAAGAGCGAATTTCACGAGTGGGCGGCTGAAGATCCGGTAAAGCCATGGTGTGGAGCAGGTTATGAGCGAAATGGCGGTGGCGACAGGTGGGAGGAGACGACGTGGGCGGCGGGCGCTGTTGCGCGCCGCCGGGATCGTCATCGGGCTGTGCCTGGGGTGGTATGCGGGGGCGAGCCTGACGGGAGGGCAACCGGGAGAAACGCCCTCCACACAACCGTCGGCGCGCTAGGAACCTTTCATCCACGGCAGGGCAGAGCCCAAACGCTGCCTGGGAGCCACTGCTTCACGGCGCGCGACGACACGCGCTTCGCTTCTCCGATGATCCGTCTGACGACCACGCGCGCAGCCGGCAACTCAACCACCGCATGCGTGTGGACCTTTCCAACGGCAACCGCGATCACGTGGTATCCGCGATCGCGAAGGTGCTTCGCGAATGTCCGTCCCACGATCGCGCGCAGCTCACGCTCAAGATGCACTTCGTCCCCTGCGACCTTCTCAAAGTACTCGTGGAGCTTTCGATACTCACCGGCGGGAGGTGGATTGCGATAATCGCCAGACGAGCGGATGTCGGGGTTACGACTTCGGAATCCGCGCTCGTCGCCGTGCAGCCACGTGTTTCGGGTGTTAATGACCACGTGGCGCCAGAGGAAACCCTTGCGCGGCATGGGGTGAATTGTCGCGATCCACGTGACCGGACGCAATCGATAACGGCGCGGGGCGGCGCTGGCGCTCTGCCCCGCCGTGGGGGGTGGATTCTAGTTGGTCGCCGGCTTCGTGGTGGGCTGCGGCATCTGCTTCCGCCACGCGAGAACCTCGGCTTTCATTTCCGAGACGCGATCGGGTTGACCGACCGCGAGGTCGCGCTGCTCGGTCGGGTCGGCCATCACGTCAAAGAGCTGCGCGTTGCTGCCGTCCTCTTCGACGAGCAGCTTCATCGCGCCCTTGCGGATGGCCAGGTCCGGGAAGCTCCCGCCGGGGCCTGGTCGATCGGGGGGACGGAGCCAGCAGATGGACCCTTCGCGCGCGATCGCTTCGCCGCGGTAGGCACGGCTCATGTCCTGCCCGTCGAACTTCACGCCGTTGGGGATGGGAACGCCAGCGATGTGCAGGATCGACGGCGCGAGGTCGAATCCGGCGAGCGTCGTCGTTTGGTTCACCGTTCCAACCTTGCCCGCGTCGTGCGCGCCGGGCCACCAGACGATGAACGGATCGCGGATGCCGCCTTCGTAGAGGTTGGACTTGTGCCCGCGCAGCCCCGCCGACGCGGTGATGGCGGGGTCGTGGCCGTTGTCGCTGGCGAAGACGATCAGCGTGTTCTGGCGGAGCTGCGCGTCGTCGCGGATGGCGTCGAAGAGAAGGCCGAGGTCGCGGTCGAGCTCTTTGACGACGCCGTCGTACATCGCCATGACCGAGCCGTCGCCGCGGTTGGCGGGGGAGGGCTCGTGCGGGGTGTGGGGGTCGTCCGTCCAGAGGTGCAGGTAGAACGGCTGCTTCGCGTCGCGCGCG
>JBAUGM010000318.1:0-2598 GCA_049679725.1 Tepidisphaeraceae bacterium | reverse complement strand
GGCTTCGCCACTTCAGTGGCAAGCTGACGTGCAAGAGGTTGTTCGCGATCGCACGATGGTGGACGGAGGGGCGCGATGGATGCCCGCGGAAGTCGCTACCATGAGGTCTATGGGGGCTGGCAGCGCGACCCAGAAGGGTTCTGGGGCGAAGCAGCGGAGGCCATCGACTGGTACGTGCCGCCCGGGAAGATCTTCGATCCAAACGCGGGCGTCTATGGGCGCTGGTTCGTCGGCGGCGTGTGCAACACGTGCTGGAACGCGGTGGACCGGCACGTGCTCGCCGGTCGGGCGAACCAAGCGGCGCTGATCTACGACTCGCCCGTCACCAACACCAAGCTGACGATCACGTACGCAGAGCTGCAAGCGAGGATTCAACTGCTTGCCGACATCCTCAAGGGCTTCGGCGTCGCGAAGGGCGACCGCGTCATCATCTACATGCCCATGATCCCGGAGGCCGTGGTCGGCATGCTGGCGTGCGCGCGCATCGGCGCCGTCCACTCAGTGGTATTCGGCGGTTTCGCGGCCAACGAGCTCGCCACGCGCATCGACGACGCCAAGCCCAAAGTCATCCTCTCCGCAAGCTGCGGCATTGAGGCCGCTCGCGTCATTCCGTACAAGCCGCTGCTCGACCGGGCGATCGAGGTCGCCGCACACCAGCCCGATGCGTGTCTCATCTTCCAACGGCCGCAAGCCGAAGCGACGCTGGTGCCCGGTCGCGATCACGATTGGCAGGCGGCGTTAGATCACGTGCCGGCGGGGTCGAAGTCGGCTTGCGAGTGCGTGCCGGTCCAAGCCACCGATCCGCTCTACATCCTCTACACGTCCGGCACGACCGGACAGCCCAAGGGCGTCGTGCGCGACAACGGCGGGCACATGGTCGCCCTCAAATGGTCGATGCAGAACCTTTACGGCGTCGAGCCGGGCGAGGTCTATTGGGCGGCCTCCGACGTCGGCTGGGTCGTGGGCCATAGCTACATCGTCTACGGGCCGCTGCTGCACGGCTGCACGACGATCCTGTACGAGGGCAAGCCCGTCGGCACGCCCGATGCGGGCGCGTTCTGGCGCGTGATCGCCGACCACGGCTGCGTCACGATGTTCACCGCGCCGACCGCGTTTCGCGCGATCAAGAAGGAAGACCCGCAGGGCAAGCTCCTCGCGAAGTACGACCTGACCAGGTTCCGCGCGCTGTTCCTAGCCGGCGAGCGCGCCGATCCGGATACGGTGATGTGGGCGGAGAAGCTGTTGAAGGTCCCCGTGCTCGACCACTGGTGGCAGACCGAGTCCGGCTGGTGCATCGCCGGTAATCCGCTGGGGTTGGGCGCGTTGCCCGTCAAGTACGGCTCGGCCACCGTGCCGATGCCGGGCTACACAATCGACGTGCTCGACGACGCGCGCCAGCCCGTGGCGGCCAACAAGATCGGGTCGATTGCCATCAAGCTGCCGTTGCCGCCATCATGCCTGCCGACGCTGTGGCAACAGGACGATCGCTTCAAGGAGAGCTATCTCGATGAGTTCCCCGGCTACTACAAGACCGCCGACGCCGGCTTCGTGGACGAGGACGGCTACGTCCACGTCATGTGCCGCACCGACGACATCATCAACGTCGCCGGCCACCGCCTCTCGACCGGCGGGATCGAGCAGGTGCTTGCCGCGCACCGCGACGTGGCCGAGTGCGCGGTGATCGGCATCAAGGACGAGCTGAAGGGTGAGGTGCCCTGCGGCTTCATCGTGCTCAAGGCCGGCGCCGATCGGCCCCACGCTGAGATCGAGAAGGAAATCGTTCAACTGGTGCGCGAGCAGATCGGCCCTGTCGCCGCCTTCAAACTCGCGATCACGGTCGCGCGCCTGCCCAAGACGCGCTCGGGCAAGATCCTGCGCGGCACGATGAAGAAGATCGCCGACGCCGAGCCCTGGACGATGCCCGCGACGATCGACGATCCGGCCATCCTCGAGGAGATCGGCGCGGCGCTGAAAGGCATGGGCGTCGGCGGGCCCGTTCCGGCCGCGCCGGCGAAAACGTGATTCTCCCGCCGGACGGCCGCTACTTTACGAACACAGACGACAGCGCCGTCAACCCCACGACCCAACCCGGAATGATCCAGAAGAACTGCGCGCCTCTCTCTCCGCTTAGGAACATGTTCAGCGCGCTCATGATGGGCTGCGGACGCGTCGCTACCGGACCTTCACGGGTGATGATCGTCGGCGGAGGGGGCGTGTTCAGCGTCCGAATGTTCCGCAGCCGCCACGCCAAGTCCGTAACGGCCAGCATTGCGGCGCCCAGCAGGACCGCGTAGTCCAAGTGGGGCGACGGCTTCGCCTCGCCGAAGCTGACCCAGCCCAGCGCGTATCCCACGGCCAGGGAGACGATCAGGCTGCCGACCCCGAGAACGAATGCCGCGCTGTTGAAGATGATCATGAGCGTCGACCCTCCGGCGAGAAAACTAGTGATCAACCTGATTGGTGCTGCGGCTTACCGTCCGCGCGCATTTGGGCAGCATATTCGGCCAAACGGCGGTTCGGCAAAGGGTCTCGCAACGCGGAGTTCATTGCTGTGCGGCCGCCGGGCTTCCGGAGCGCCCGTTTTCCATGTGGCTTGGG
>JBAUGM010000317.1:0-2780 GCA_049679725.1 Tepidisphaeraceae bacterium | reverse complement strand
GCCCCTCTCCCCTGCCCTCTCCCCCGAGTACGTGGGAGAGGGAGAAAGAGCATGCCGTCCGCAACCGCCAAGAACTTGAGTTAGACCCGCGCCGCGGGTTTCGCATCGTCGCCGCGCGTGAGCGCTGCCCCGGCGGTGAACGCTACGATGCGCGCGATTCGGAGAAAACGGTTCGCTGTGACATGCTCATGGCCTCACTCCCGCGCGTCTGTACAATGCGCATCCCGGGAAACACTAACGCATGACCGCACGAAACATCGGCTCGCGCCTTCTGCTCGTCACGCTCCTTCTCGTCTCCGCGCTCGGCGCTGCTGCGCCGCCGGCGGAGAAGAGTGCGTTCCGCTTTGAGCCGGTCGACGAACGGTCGCTGAAACTGTGGGACGGCGATCGGCCGGTGCTCGTCTACAACCACGGCGACATCTCCAGCGCGAAGGCGCCGAAGGCGCGCCCGCGGGGGGCGTACGTCCACCCTGTTTACGGGATGGACGGCGAAGTGTTGACCGATGATTTCCCCGCCGACCACGTCAACCACCGCGGGCTGTACTGGGCGTGGCCGCACGTGGCGATCGGCGAGCAGGAGGCCGACTCGTGGGGGTTGCGCGGGATCCAGACGCGCTTCGGGCGATGGACGGCGAAGGAAACGCGCGCCGATCGCGCGACGCTCGGCGTCGAGAACGGCTGGTTCGTCGGTGACAAACAGGTCGTGCGCGAGACGGTGCGATTCGAGGTGCATCCCGCGGCGGGCGATGCGCGAGCGATCGACGTCACGCTGACGCTCACGCCGGTCGATCAGCCGCTGACCCTCCGCGGCGCCGAAGGCAAGGGGTACGGCGGGCTCGCGCTGCGCTTCGCGCCGCGGAAGAAGACGGTCATCACCGTCCCCACGGGACGCGCGGCCGAGGACCTCGTCATGGCGCGGCTGCCGTGGGCGGACTTCGTCGGTGACGTGAGCGGGAAGCCGGATGCACTGAGCGGCGCGGCCGTCTTCGTCCATCCGGAGCATCGTGATCTTCCGCCACAGTGGATGACGCGCGCGTATGGGATGCTCGCCGCTGGTTGGCCGGGCGTGAAGTCGCAGACGATTGCCGCGGGGGAGACGGTTACGTTGAAGTACCGGCTCTGGATCCACCGCGGCAATCCGGAGTCGGCCGAGATCCAAAAGGCCTACGACGCGTACGGCGCGGAAGCAAAGAGTGGAGCGAACGAATGAACCGTCGTCAGTTTCTCACGTCCACGACCGCCACCGCCGCGGCGATGGCGCTGTCCGCGTGTCAGAGCGGTGGCCGCGCGTCGCGCGCGACCGCGACGTCGACCTCGGCATCCGCCACCACGCGCCCGCTCGGCGCCAACGGCGACATCCGCGTCGCGGTCGTCGGCTTCAACTCGCACGGCAAGTCGCACATCAACGCGTACAAACGAATGCCCGGCGTGCGCCTCGTCGCCCTGTGCGACGTCGATGAAAAGGTCCTCCAGACGCAGGCCGACCTGCTCGCGAAAGAGAACGTCAACGTCACGACCTACCGCGACATCCGCAAGCTGCTCGACAGCAAGGAAGTCGACGCGATCTCCTGCGCGATGACCAACCGCTGGCACTCCCTCGCGGCGGTCTGGGCGTGCCAGGCGGGGAAGGACGCGTGCGTCGAGAAGCCGGTGTCGCACTGCATCTGGGAGGGGCGACAAGCCGTCCTCGCGTCGCGCAAGTACGGGCGAATGGTGCAGGCCGACCTGGACTATCGTTCGCAGCCGACGGTCGCGCAGGCGTACGCGTTCGTGCAGTCGGGGCAGATCGGCCGGATCGTGTACGCCCGCGCGTGGGACTACAAACGCCGCGACACGATGGGCAAGGTCGCCGGCCCACAGCGGATCCCGGACAACATCGACTACGACTTGTGGGTCGGCCCCGGTCCGATGCTCCCCGTCATGCGCAAGCGATTCCACTACGACTGGCATTGGCAGTGGGCGACGGGCAACGGCGAGATCGCCAACAACGGCTCGCACCAGCTCGATCAGGTTCGCTGGGCGCTGGGCAAGTCCGCGCTGCCGACGACGGTGATGAGCTTCGGCGGGCGCTTCGGCTACGCCGACGACGGGCAGACCCCCAACACGCAGGTGGCGGTGTACGACTACGACGGCATCCCCGTCATTTACGAATCGCGCGGGCTGCCGGAGAAGACGGGCGCGAAGAACATGTCGAACCTCGAGGCCGAGGCGGCGGACGGCAGGCCGGTCGTCATCCCGCACGACGGCGGCAACCAGGGCGTCGCCATCTTCTGCGAGGGCGGGTACTGCTACGACGGCGTGATCTACGACAACGACGGCAAGGAGATGAAGCGCTTCGACACCACCCCGGCCGAGCGGGCGCGGCCGCAGGAGAACTTCATCAAGGGTGTGCGGTCGCGCAGGAACGACGACCTGCGGACCGACATCGAGCAGGGCCACCGCTCGGCCACGTTCTGCCATATGGGCAACGTCTCGTTCGCGTGCGGGGAGGCGATGTCGTTCGAGAAGGCCCAGGCGACGGTCGGAGAGAACGTTCACGCGGCGAAAGCGCTGGAGCGGATGAAAGCACATCTCACGGCCAATGGCGTCGACCTCGCCACGACGCAGCTCAGCGTCGGCCCGACGCTGACGATGGATTCGGCGGCGGAGCGCTTCACCGGCGCCGCCAGCGCGCGGGCGAACCTGTTCCTCAGGGACTCGTACCGCGCGCCGTTCGTCGTGCCGGAAAAGGTGTAGCGATCGTCTTCAACAACGTGGCTTGGGCGTCTCGCCCGAGCAAC
>JBAUGM010000316.1:0-7032 GCA_049679725.1 Tepidisphaeraceae bacterium | reverse complement strand
ATGAACGCGGATGAACGCAGATAAGAGAGAGTCTTCATTATTTATCTGCGTTCATCCGCGTTCATCTGCGGCTAATAATTCTGAGATTGATCGGAGATGACGATGTCTGAAGCTCTGCAAGCCAGTGCGATTCCTGCTGCGGTCGAAAAGGCGATGCGCGCGCAGCCCATCATCGACATGCACACGCACCTGTACCCGCCGACGTTCGGGACGCCGGATCCGAACAAAGGCGGCAAGGTCGATGCGAACGGGCTGCTGCTCTGGGGCAGCGACGAGCTGCTGACGTACCACTACCTCGTCGCCGAGGTATACCGCGTCGTGCCGGCCAGCAAGCTGCCGTACGCGGACTTCTGGAAGATGAGCAAGGCGCAGCAGGCGGATCACATCTGGAAGAACCTGTTCAAGGAGCGCTCGCCGGTGTCCGAGGCCTGCCGCGGCGTGCTCACGACGATCCAGAAGCTCGGCCTCGACCCGTCTGACACGCCGGAGAATTGGCGGAGGCATTTCGCACAGCAGGACACGAGCGCGCACATCGACAAGGTGATGCAGGTTTCGAACGTGAAGTCGATCACGATGACCAATGCCGTGTTCGACGACAACGAGCGGAATCGCTGGCTGGCGGACAAGAACGTGGGTCGCGATCCGCGGTTCACCGCGGTGCTGCGCATCGACCCGATCCTGCGCGACTACCCGACGGCGGCGAAGCGAATGAGCGAGTGGGGGTACAAGGTGCAGCCGGAGATCGGGCAGTCGTCGATCGAAGAGGCCCGGCGCTTCCTCCGCGACTGGCTCGATCGCACGCAGGGCATCTACATGGCCGTCAGCCTGCCGCCCGAGTTCAGATTTCCAGCCGACCCGTCCGATCCCGTCGCTCGAGCCGGGCAGACGATGCTCGAGCAGGTTGTGCTGCCCGTCTGCGCCGAGCGCGGGTTGCCGTTCGCGATGATGATCGGCTCGCGGCTGCGCGTGAACCCTGAGCTGCGCGACGGCGGCGACGCGGAGGCCAAGGCCGACATCGTCTCACTCCAGAACATCTGCCGGCAGTTCCCGAAGAACAAATTCTTCGTCACCATGCTCGCGCGCGAGAACCAGCACGAGCTGGCGGTGACGGCCCGAAAATTCGGCAACCTGATGGTCTTCGGCTGCTGGTGGTTCGTGAACAACCCCAGCCTGATCGACGAGATCACGCGCATGCGCATGGAGCTGCTCGGCACGAGCTTCATCCCGCAGCACAGCGACGCCCGCGTGCTCGACCAGCTCATCTACAAGTGGGAGCACAGCCGCCAGCTGATCGGCAAGGTGATGGCCGACAAGTACGCCGACATCCACGCGACTGGATGGCCCGTGACCCAGCAGGCGATCGAGCGCGACGTGCGACTGTTCGTGCACGACAACTTCCTGGATTTCCTGAAGGCTTGAAGGCGGGGACGAACGCACAGACGCAGAGAAGGGGAGGCCGGAGGAGAAAGCGCGCAACAGCTTCTTCTCTCCTCTTACCTCCTTAGCTCTGCGTCTCTGCGTTCAGTCCGAACTCCCCGCCGCAATCGCGAAAAGACTAGCCGAGCACGCGAAAGAGATTCCGCTATCCGCCGGGCGAAAACTTGGTCTAATCAGACGGTATGTCCCTTCACGGCGCGAGGCGGAAGAACGCAATCCTGTTTCTGATCGGTTGGCTGGCGATGCCGTTGCTCGCCTGCGCCGCCGATATCTCAAGCTTGTCGAAGCAGCCCGATGAGTGGTTCACCAGCGATGACGGAAAGCGCAGCCTCGACAACGTCCTGACGTGGCAGAACGGTAACGGCGGATGGTGGAAGGCGTACGACCCGAACTCGCCGCGCAAGGGCGCCGCGGACAAGGTCGACCCGCGCTTCCCCAAGCAGGACCAGAACCTTTCCGGTCAGGTCAGCACGTTCGACAACAAGGCGACGTGGAGCGAGCTGCGCCTTCTCGCCCGCGCAGTCCGACTCACGAATGAGCAGAAGTACGAGGACGCGTTCGACCGCGGGCTGAAGTTCACGCTCGCGGCGCAGTACCCCAACGGCGGCTGGCCGCAGCGGTTCCCGCTGGAGGACAACTACGGCCGGCACATCACGTTCAACGACGAGGCGATGGTCGAGGTGATGAAGTTCGTGCGCGATGTCGCGGGCGGGAAGGAAGACTTCGACTTCGTCGACGACGCCACCCGCAAGCAGTGCGCCGCCGCGTTCGACAAGGGCGTCGAGTGCATCCTGAACTGCCAGATCAAGGTCGACGGCAAGCCGACCGTCTGGTGCGCCCAGCACGACGAGGTAACGCTCGCCCCCGCCAAGGCCCGCGCCTACGAGCTGGCCAGCTTCAGCGGCGGCGAGAGCGCGGCGATCACGATGCTCCTGATGGACATCGACAACCCCAGCGACCGCGTGAAGCAGGCGGTGCGGGGCGCCGTCGCGTGGTACGAGCAGTCGAAGCTGATCGGCATCCGCGAGGAGCGCAAGCCCGATTCGAGATTGCCGAAGGGGTTCGACGTGGTCGTCGTTGAAGATCCGTCCGCGCCGCCGCTGTGGGCGCGGTTCTACGACATCGAAACCGGCAAGCCGTATTTCTGCGGGCGCGACGGCGTGAAGAAGCCGTCGCTGGCGGAAGTCGAGATGGAACGCCGTGCGGGTTATGCGTGGCTGCGACCGTGGGGCGATAAGGTCCTCAAGGCCTACCCGAAGTGGGCGGCGAAGCACGGCGTGGCGCCGCTCAAGTCGGCCGCGTCATAGCAGACCGATTGTGTGCGCCGCGCGGGCGCCACTCGTCCGTCATCCCGAGGTACTCCGAAGGATCTCGGGTCGAGAAGCGTGCGAACGTCCGAGATCCTTCGGAGTACCTCAGGATGACCATGCGTCACGTATCTGGCATCATCGTGCTGTTCGCGCTCGCGAGCGCGCATGCGTTCGCCAACACCATTACCGTCTCCTCCGACGGCTCCGCCAACTTCACCACCGTCCAGGCCGCGATCGACTCGATCCCGTCGGGCAACACCGCGCCGACCGTCATCCACATCAAGCCCGGCACCTACAAGGAGCGCGTCCGCGTCCCGCGCGACAAATCGTTCATCACCCTCCGCGGCGACGATCCGAAAACCACCGTCCTCACGTACGACCTCTCTGCCAACAAGACGATCCCGCCCGCCACGCAACCGGTGGGCACGAGCGGGTCGTACAGCACGCTGATCGATGGCAATGATTTCCTCGCCGAGAACCTCACGTTCGAGAACTCAGCGGGCGAAGTGGGACAGGCCGTCGCACTGCGCACGACAGGGCAGCGGCAGGTGTTCTACAACTGCCGGATGCTCGGCTGGCAGGACACGCTCTACCTGCACGACGGCCTTGCGTACTTCAACGACTGCTACATCGAGGGGCGGGTCGATTTCATCTTCGGCCGGGGGATCGCGGCGTTCGAGAACTGCCACATCCACAGCAAGAACGGCGGCTACGTTACGGCCGCGGCGACGGAACCGGATAAGCCGTTCGGCTACCTCTTCCTCCACTGCAAGCTGACGGGCGAAGGCGAGAAAGCACTGCTCGGCCGGCCGTGGCGCCCGCACGCCGCCGTCGCGTTCATCAAGTGTGAGATCGGCGATCACATCAAGCCCGCGGGCTGGGACAACTGGCGCAAGGCCGAGAATGAGAAGACCGCGCGTTACGTGGAGTTCGGCAACACGGGGAAGGGCGCTGACACGAGCCAGCGCGTGCCGTGGTCGAAGACGCTGACCGAAGAGGACGCGAAGCGATACACCGTCGAGAACGTGTTGGGCGAGTGGAAACCGTCGCGAACACGGTATGGAAAGAAGTGATCATGAAGTGCTCAGGATGACGGTGACGGAGGAGGCTCGAGCGTGACACGATTCCTCGTTTTCTCGATCCTTCTCCTCGCCGTCCTCGCACCATCCGCGTCCGCGAAGGTTCGCATCACCCTCGCAGGCGACTCGACCGTCACCGAAAAGGCGGGGTGGGGCGCCGGCTTCGCGACACTTCTCGCCGACGACGTCGAATTGATCAACCTCTCCCGCGGCGGGCGCAGCTCGCGCACGTTTCGCGACGATCGATGCTGGGACAAGGTCCTCGCGACGAAGGCCGATTACGTCCTGATCCAGTTCGGCCACAACGATGAGTCGGGGACGAGCCGCTCGACCGACCGCGAGACGGAGTTTCCGAAATACATGCGGCAGTACGTCGACGAGGCCCGCGCGGCGGGCATGAAGCCGATCCTCGTCACCCCGCTCGTGCGGCGGCAGTTCAAGGAGGATGGGAAGATCCACTCGTCGCTATTGCGCCACGCGGAGATCGTGCGCGAGATCGCGAAGGAGATGAACGTCCCGCTCGTCGAACTGCACGACCGAAGCCTGGCCGTGTGCAACGCGCTCGGCAAGAACACGTGCACCGCGCTGCTGTCGGTGACGAAGCCGGGCGGATTCGACGGCACGCACCTCACGCCCGTCGGCAGCATGCTGATGGGCGCGATCGTCGCAGACGAGCTGAAACGGGCGGTGCCGAACCTGGCAGCGCACGTCCGCGATGTGCCCGAGACGTCCGTCACGCCGACGACGGCGCCCGCCGCCGCCAATCGATGACAGCGCCCGATTGCCTCACCCGCGCGTCAGCCCATCGCTGATGTCCATGTGTTCGCCCTCCTCCTGCACGCCGATCGACCGCGGTCGCGCGAAACGGCGGAAGGAGCCGGGCGTCTTCCCGACCTTCGCCTGGAACACCGCGTTCATGTACGACTGCGTCCCGAACCCCGCCCGCATCGCGACGACCTTCAGCTCCACCGCCGTCTCCGTCAGCAGCTCGATCGCGCGGTTGATGCGCAGGCGCAGGAGTTCGCTGTTGATCGACCGGCCGACGACCTTGCGGAAGCGCCGCTCCAGCGCGCTGCGCGACAGCGGCACCTCGCGCACGACGTCCTCCACGTTGATGCGCGACCCCGCATTGTCCCGCAGGATGCGCAGGACGGTGACGACGGCGGCGTCGTCGATGGCCATGATGTCGGTCGAGGCGCGGGTGCGCACGCCCGCCGGCTCGACGTAGATCGGCTCCGTCGGCGCCGGCTCGCCGGCCATCATCCGGTCGAGCAACGCGGCGGCCTCGTAGCCGCGCTGGTGGTCGTTGATGATGACGCTCGAGAGCGGCGGGTGCGCGATGCGGCAGATGGGCTCGTCGTTGTCCGCCCCGACGACTGCCACCTCCTCCGGCACCTTGATCCGCAGCCGCAAACACGCCTCGAGCAACTGCTGTCCCATCAGGTCGTTGGTCGTCATCACGCCGACCGGCTTCGGCAGCGCACCGAGCCACTCCGCCAGTCGGCGCTGCTGCTGCTCGTAACCCTCCGGCCCGCCCGTGCCGGGGCGGGGCAGCGGCATCGTGTGGATCTGGCAGGGCAGCCCGCGGCCGTCAAGCGTCGCGACGAACCCTTCGCGCCGATGGATGGACCAGAATTGCCCTTCATACTCGCAGAACCCGAAGTGGCGGAAGCCGCGCTCGAGCAGGTGTTCCGCGCCGAGTCGGCCGACGGAGCGGTCGTTGGTGTGCACGAGCGGGATGCGCTGGTCGCGCAGGACGCCGACGACGTCAACCACGGGCACGCCGAGCCCCGCGACGATGTCGCTGCGCGGGTCCCCGACGGCCGCGATGATGCCGTCACCGCGCCAGTCGATCAGCCACTTCGGCAGCGACTTCTCCACGCCGTTGGGCTTGAGGTAGACGGCCCACGGCTCGTGCTCCTGGATGTAGCGCGCGACGCCCGTGAGCATGTTCCGCCGTGGCGCGACCTGCGATTCGACGATCAGCGCAACATGCTTGACCCGCCGTGGTGCAGGATCGTCGCGCCGGCGGGGACGGGCAGCCTTGGTCTTGGCCATGAGGACCATCATAATCACCGACGACGTGAAATCGAAAAGGGAAAGTTCGAAAACCTCACACGCACGCGTTGCTTCCCCTGAAAAGGTGGAATAATCTTGCCGTGGCGGAGTACGCATGAGAATCGAAACGGTGGGAGTGATCGGCTCGCGCGGGCACTACCGCAGCGTGCTGCGCGAGCTGGAGTCGCTCCCGTCGCTGCGCGTCGTCGCCTTGGCCGACGGCGGCGACACCGTCGCGCCGAGTGTCGCGTGGTGCAAGGAGAACGCTCACGCGCCCGAGACGTTCGACGACCACCGCGCCATGCTCGACCGCGCGAAGCCCGACATGGTCGTCGTCTGCGGCCCGTTCGAGGCGCACGCGGCGATGTGCATCGACGCGATCGAACGCGGCGTACACGTCCTCACAGAGAAGCCGGCCGCGCTCACGCTTGCCGAGCTCGATCGCCTGCGTGAAGCGTGCGACCGCCATCCGAACGTCCACCTCGCCGGCATGATGTTCAGCCGGTACGAAAGCGGCTTCTTCACCGCCCGGCAACTCATCGCCGGCGGCGCGATCGGCGACGTGCGGCTGATCGATGCGCGCAAGAGTTACAAGCTCGGCACGCGCGATGCGTACTATCACGCCCGCGACACCTACGGCGGCACGATCCCGTGGGTCGGCAGCCACGCGATCGACTGGGTCATGTGGCTCAGCGGCGGTCACGCGTTCAAACGTGTCTACGCGACCCACTCCGCGCGCGACAACGGCGGCAACGGGACGATGGAACGCTCAGCCCTGTGCCACTTCACGCTCGCCGGCGAGCGGTTCGCGTCGGTGAGCATCGATGTCTTCCGCCCCGCGGCCGCTCCCACCCACGGCGACGACTGGATCCGCGTCGTCGGCACGACCGGTGTGCTGGAAGCGCGGCCGAACGCGGTGACGCTCATCAACGAAAGCAACGATGGATCGAAACCGGTGCCGCTCGCGTGCGACCGCCAATTCCTCCGTGACTTCGTGGAACACGTGGAAGGACGTCGCGCCGCACCGATCGACACGCGCGCCACGCTCGACCTGACGCGCGCGTGTTTGCTCGCGCGCCAATCGGCGGACGAGGGACGTGTCGTCGAGTTCTGAGAACCACACTCCCTCTTCCCGGTACGCCGGGGAG
>JBAUGM010000315.1:0-22858 GCA_049679725.1 Tepidisphaeraceae bacterium | reverse complement strand
AACGTTGTCATCCTGAGGTACTCCGAAGGATCTGGCCGATCCGTCGGTGAAGCCAGATGCTTCGGAGTACCTCAGCATGACACGGGATGGTCGCGACGGTCGAGAATCGTGGCCGGCTATTTAGTCTAGAAGCCGAAGGAGCTTGTCATCCCGAAGGGAGCGGCGTTCGAAGGGCGGGACGCGCATCAGGAAGGCGAGGCGTTGCACGCCGTAATAGCTGAGCGCGAACGTCGCCACGCCCCCCACGACCCCGGCGCGAGGATACCGCCAGCCCTCCGATTCATCAGCAGGCCAGCACGGAATGTCCCCCCTTTTTCGTCGGCCCCTTTTCTTACACGGCGGCGGAGGAGCATCGGCGCGGCCGCGAACATCAGGGCGATCGCCGTCGGCTCGGGCACGACGCGGATGATAAACGAAGCTGGATCGTTCAGGTGTCTGAGGTCTTCACCGGCGACGAGGTACAACTCGCCGCGTTCGTCCTCGCCGATGCTGACGATCTGGTCCGGCAGCAGCCGCGTGCCGCCGGCCGGCGCGGCGGCCGTACACATCAAGGCGCCAAACCCCATCCCCCGCACGGCCCTTCCCGCGTAGCCGCCCACGGTCGCGTCTCTCGTCAAGATGCACCTCCCTAGGCGGTCCGCCGGCGACGAGCAAGGACGGCGATCGCTCCCAAGCCGAACAGCGCGAGGCCGGCCGGTTCGGGTACCGGTACGACCGCGAAGTTGCCGCCGCTCGGCACGACCGTCGCGGCCACGTTCCCCGGGGCGCCGGACGGGTTGATGAACGTCGTCAGCGCGGCGATCGAATCGGCGGCCGTCTCGGTGGTGAACAGGAATTCATCGATGCCGTCGCTCCAGTTCGTGACGTTCAGCGCGCCGGTCCCTGCTCCGGCGGCGGCAAACGTCAGAGCGTGGAGGATCGCGTCGGCGTCGCCGAACTGGAGGATCGACGCGGCCGTCACGTCAAGGCTGCCGATCGTGTCGGAAGCGCCATCGGCGACCAGGGTGCCGGCGTTCAGCACCAGCAAACTGGTGTCCGCCAGGGCGTCACCGACGCCGAGCCGGAGCGTGCCGGAGCTGATGGTGGTCGTGCCGGTATAGCTGCTGGCGCCGGTGAGCGAGAGCGTGCCGGTGCCGAGCTTCGTCAGCCCGCCGATGCCGTTCAGGCCATTGGCGATCGTGACAGACAGGCCGTTGGTGTCGAAGCTCAGGCCGCCGGCCTGGAGGTCCACGAAAGCGTTCTGGAAGAAGTTGGAGTTGCCGGCGAACGAGGTGGCGCGGATCGTGCCGCCGTCGGCGCTCACGAAATTGTTCGTGGCGTTCGATCCGAGGCTGCTCGAGCCAAGGCGGATCTGGCCCGCCTCGACGGTTCCGCCGTTCAGCACCAGCGACCCGTTGATGGCGCTCGCGGCGTTGTTGCCGCCGATCGCGATGTCCCGGACCCGCAGTGTGCCGCCGTCCATCGACACCGCGGCCGTCGTGACAGGGGTGCCGCCGGGGCGGTTGTTGAACTGGCCGATGACGAACGTCTGGTTGGCGGCGTTCAACTGGGCACTGTCGCTCATCTGGAGCGTGCTGAAGCTGCCGTTGTTCGACATGTAGAACTGCACGGCGCCGGCGGTGGCGTTGGTGACGTTGAACACGGCGGTGCCGGACAGTTCGACGTTGGCTGTGCCGGCCGAGGCGCCGAACCGGACAGCGGTCGAGTTCGTGTTCAGCGTGCCGCCGGTCATGACTAACCGGCTCGTCGCGCCTTCGCCGCGGCCGAGTTGGAACTGTCCGGTGCCGTTGTGGTTGAAGGTGCCGTCGTTGATGGTGAGCGTGCCGATGGCGCCGGAGACGTTGCTGCCAATCGTCGCGGCGTTCGCGGCGGCCCCGTAATTGACGGTCCCGCCGTTCAACTCGAACTGGACGTTGTTGCCCGACCCCCAGTTGAAGCTCTGGCCGGTGATGGAGAGCGTCCCGCCCGTCATGTCGTAGGTCGGGTTGCGGCCTGCGTCGGCGCCGCCGAGGGCGAGCGTCGTGACCGTGAGCGCGCCGGCGTGGTTGAACACGGGCGAGCCGCCGTTCACCCCGAGGCTCAGCGTCGCGAGGGTGATGGTGTCGGCGGCCAGCAGGTTTACCGCGCTGCCGTCACCGTCCACGGTGGCGACGTCGGCGGCGCCGTTCGGCACGTTGCCCCCGACCCAGTTGCCGGTGACGCTGTAGTCACCGTTCGTTCCCGCTATCCACGTGTCGCTGGCCGCTTGGGTCGTGGCGGCGCTGAGGCCGGCAAAGGCCACGGCCGCGACGGCGCACACGATCTTCTGACTCGTAAGTTGCATCTGCGTTTCCTCTCTCTCCAAGAATGACGTGCCGCGAAATGATCACTGCGGAATCGCCGGCAGCGGATCGGGCGCACGGAAGCGCGGGAACCAGTACAACGACCACAGTTCCCGCAGCGGCACCGTCGCGGCGTGGCCGTCGGCAAAGACGACGTTTACCGCCCTCCCGTGTCGCGCGATCGCGAACCGGCCCATGTGGCCCCTCATGCCGGGGGCGCTTTGGTCGGGGATCCGGGTGTCGGAGTTCAGGTACACGCCGACGTTCAGGTTTTTCGGCACGCTGTCCAGCCACGTGGGAAACCCGTCGACCCAGATCGCGTCGGCGAAAACCGGGACTTCGGCGGAACGCTTGCCGTAGTTCGGGACGTCGAACCAGTCGGCCCGGGGGTTTGGGTATCCGGCCAGCGGCGGTGTGACGGACGCCGTCGTCCCGCCGCGGACCGGGGGATTGGCGGTGTTGTAGTAGTACAGCCAACCGTTAAAGCCGTAGCTGCCCGTCTGGGTGCCGATGAACGGGTAACCCGACGGCCCCCAGGCGTTGTTGGCCGTGCCCGTGCGGTTGAAGGTCGCTGGGAGGATGCGGAACGGTTCGAGCGCCTCGGGGCAGAGCCGATGGTCGTCGATCCTCGAATAGACGCCGCGCAGTTGCCCGATCCACAGACCAGTGGCCTCGGTGTTCTGGTAGAACGGGATCGAGCGGCGGTTCTGCAGGGTGTACATCGTCCACGCGATCCCGAGCTGCCGCACAGTCGAGAGACACTGCGTCGTCCGCGCCGCCCGCCGGGCGCGTTGCAGCGTCGGCAGCAGCATCGCGATCAGGATCGCGATGATCCCGATGACAACCAACAGCTCGACGAGCGTAAACGCTGCGCGGGTCCGCTTGCTCATCCCGGCGCGCCGGGACTTCCCTGTCTTGAGCGCGCGCCCAGTCCTGAGCTTGTCGAAGGCAAGCGGGTCGACGGGAAGCGAGTCGACGGGGACCAGCGTAAATCTCCTGATCGGCGCAGGATGACGAGAATCGCGCATGGACGGCCTCACGGGCTTGAGGAGTACGGCTCTCTCATTTGTGCGAACGCGTGGACGTGACGTTGTTCCGCCAACAACTGTGTCTGAACTATACCACCGGATGGCGATAGTGCAATCAAAAATCGACATAATTTAAGATCAAAGTGTGAATCATAGTATCACTCAAAGGTGGGCGCGCCGGGCAGGGGGCGCGGCGGCGGTTGAATCCTGGAGCGCTATGGGTGCTGGGCGGGCATGCGTGGGAGCTGTCCGACCGGGGCAGGCTCGACGCCGGTGGATTCGCGGACGACCAGCTCTACGTCAATCAGCGTCTGGCCTGGGATGGGAACCGACGGCGTCGCCATCTGGCTCACGAGCCTCTCGTAGCAGACTTGCGCGAACGGATCGGCGGGGAACCGGATCGTCGTCAACGGCACCGGCAGCATCCCCGCGAAGGGTTCGTCGTCGAAGCCGGCGAGCATGACGTCGCGCCCGATCCGCAGCCCCATGCCGACCAGGTGGCGCCCGACGAACGCCGCGTAGTGATCCATCTTGGACAGCACGGCGTCCGGCCGGGCTTCCTCCATGAGCGCCCGGCAAAATGGCGCGTCGATCTCTTCGAGATTCTTCCGGTAAATCAGCGACCGGTCGAGCGGCAGGTCGTTGTCCTCCAACGCGTCGAAATAGCCGCGCATCCGATCAGAGGCGGCGCTCGACACGTACGGCGACCCGATGAATGCGATGCGTTTGCAGCCGCGCTTGATGAGGTGATCCGTCACCAGGTACCCGCCCCGCCGATTGTCGTAAGTCACGAGCGGCAGCTTGCTTCGCTCGGGGAACGAGACGATGTCGCGATCCACGCACACCACCGCCACGCCGGCCGCCAGCAACCGCTCGACGACGAACTGGTTGTAGTGCGCCGTCGCCTGCGGCAGCTCGACGGGGTAGTAAAACACCCCCCCGACGCCCTGGTCGATCAAGGCGCGGGCTGCGGCGAGCATTTGCTCGAGCCGATCCCCATCCGTCCGGCCGATGAGCTGAAGCCGGAGGTGATCGGAGCGCTGCGACGCCAAGTCCGAAAGATGGCCATGGATCTGCCCACCGATGAACCCCAGCCCCACCGCACTCTGGGCGAAGGGCGTGAACAGCGCGATGCGCTTCCCCTCATGCCGGGCCAGGTGTGTCCCCCCGCCCCGCTGGCGGTTGAGCAGCCCGCGCCCTTTCAGATCGCGCATCGCCCGGGCGATCGTCGACCGCGACGCCGAGAACGTCTGCGCCAGCTCCGCCTCGGTCGGAAACCGATCCCCCGGCTGGAATCGCCCCGAGGCGATTTCCCCCAGCAGCGTCTCGAACACCTCACGGTGCCTGGGTTTACGACGCTCGGACTGGCCGATCGGAGAGGCGATCGCACCGACAGTCGATGATGCATGTCGACGTTTCATCAGGAATCCGTGGGATGAGCTCACTTGACGCAATCAAAGTCGAGTCATTTTATCAGTCATAGTATGCGTCGCAATGCCGGAGTTTACAAGGGGTGTATTGTTCGTTCGAACCAACGAAAGCGGTCGACCTCTCGGGTGTTCATCAAGATAACTTTTCGTAACGACTCCCGCCACGCTCATGCCTGAAGGCGGACGGCGCGTCCGTCGTCACGCTATCCACGACGCCGAGCGGCTTGCCGGGCAACCCGCACCGCGCAGCACTTGAGGGAGGGCTGTTTGCTGATTGGGTCGGTGGCGTCGGTGGTGGCTTCGTTGGGGCTGGCGGCGGGGGCGAACAGGTCGTTGAAGTGGATCGGCATGAATGCCACGCCGGGTGGGATGGCGGGATCGATGCGTGCGATGGTTTCCGTCGTGCCGCGACGGCTGTCGACGCACACCGGCTCGCCGTCGCGTATCGACAGCGCGCGGGCGTCTTCGGGATGGAGGGCGACGAAGGAACGTGCCTCCGTGACGTTCAACTGCTTGACGAGCCCCGTCTTCGTTCGCGTGTGCCAGTGACCGATCAATCGGCCTGTGGTCAGCAGCAGCGGAAACGCGCCATCGGTGCGTTCGCCGGCGAGTTGGTGCGCGCGGGGCCACAGCTTTGCCTTGCCTGACGGTGTGGGGAAACTCCCGTCGGCATAGCGGCGTGCGGCCGGCCGGCCCATCGACGGGAACGGCCACTGCTGCGGGCCGTTGCGGCGCAGCAGGTCGTGGTACAGCGCACTCTGGTCGTTCGGTCGCCCGGCGGTGCTGCGCGCGAACTCGTCGAAGATGTCGGCGGCGCAGTTGAACGGCATGTGCCGCTCGAAGCGCATCGCCCGGGAGACGGCCTGGATCCACCACCAGTCGGGCTTGGCCTCGCCGGGCGGCGGGACGACCTGCTCCATCAGCGTCACGCGGCGCTCGCTGTTGCAGAACACGCCGGTCTGCTCGAAGTTCACGGCCGCGGGCAGGACGACGTGCGCGTAGCGCGTCGTCTCCGTCGGGTAGTACGCGTCCTGCACGATCACCAGTTCCGCCTTCGACAGCGCATCCCGCACCGCCGGGAGGTTGGGCATGCTGGCGGCGGGGTTCGTGCCGATGATCCAGATCGCGCGGATCTCGCCCGTGCCCAGCGCCTGGAACATGCGGACCGCGTCGTGACCCGGCTCCGGCCAGATGCGCCCCGCCGGCAGCCCCCAGAACGCTTCCATCTGCGCGCGGTGGTCGGGATCGGCGATGAATCGCTGGCCCGGGAGCGTGTGACTCATGTAGCCGCAGTCGCGGCCGCCCATGGCGTTGGGCTGGCCCGTCAGACTGAATGGCCCGCAGCCGGGTTTGCCGATCTGCCCCATCGCCAGGTGCAGGTTGATGATTGCGTTGCTGCCGAACGTGCCCGCAAGCGTCTGGTTGATCCCCATCGCCCAGAACGTGATCAGCCGTTCGCCCTGGCAGACGATTTTCCCGGCCGCGCGGAAGTCCGATTCGCTGATGCCGCAGATCTTGGCCACGCGATGCGCGGGATAGTCATCGAGCAGCGCGTTCAGCTGATCCCACCCTTCCGTGTGAGCCGCGATGAAGCCGTCGTCGAGACGGCCGGCGTCGCGCGCGGCCCGGAGTAGGCCGTTGAGCAGCGCCAGATCGGTGCCCGGCCGGACCGGAAGATGCACGTCCGCGTGCTCGGCCGTCGGCGTTTTGCGCGGGTCGACGACGACGCAGCGCGCGCGTCGTTTGCGCAACCGTTCGAGGACGCGGTCGAAGACGACGGGGTGGCACTCCGCCGCGTTGGAGCCGACGAACAGGAACGTGTCCGCGAGTTCGATGTCCTCGTAGCACGTGGGCGGCCCGTCGCTCCCGAGCGAGAGGTTCATGCCGCTCGACGCGCTGGACATGCACAGTCGGCTGTTGCTGTCGACGTGATTCGTGCGGAGGCAACCCTTGGCGAACTTGCCGGCGAGGTACTGCGACTCCGTCGTCAACTGACCTGACAGGTAGAACGCGATCGCGCCGGGGCCGTGCTGCTGGAGGATGCGAGTGAGCTCGCGCGAGACGTGGTCCACCGCCGTGTCGCTCGGCACGACCGCCAACTCGCCGCCGGGTGTGCCGTTACGGGCACCGCGGATCATCGGGTAGCGCAGGCGCGTCGTGACGTGTACCGTCTGCGCAACGCTCGCCCCCTTCTGGCACAGCTTGCCGAAGTTGGCCGGATGCGCTGGGTCGCCGCGCACCTTGAGCAACTGTTTGCCGTCGGTCGTCGCGAGGATCCCGCAGCCGACGCCGCAGTACGGGCAGAGCGTCTTGACCTCGCGCTTCATTAGTACACGTCGCGGGCATACCGCTTGCTCTTGGACAGTTCGGCGACATACGCGCCGGCGGCCTCGGGGGACATGTTGCCGTGGTCGGCGACGATCTGCTTCAGCGCGTTGTCGACGTCCTTCGCCATGCGCTTAGCGTCGCCACAAACGTAGAAATGGCCGCCCTCCTGAAGCCACGCCCAGACCTCGCGGCCGCGCTCGAGCAACCGGTGCTGGACGTAGAGCTTCTCCCGCTGGTCGCGCGAGAAGGCGACGTCGAGCCGCGTCAGGACGCCGTCGAGCAGCCACTTCTCCAACTCCTCGCGGTAGAGGAAATCGTGCTCGCGGCGCTGATCGCCGAAGAACAGCCAGTTGCGGCCGCGGTGGTCGCGGGCGGCGCGGTCGTGGAGGAACGCGCGGAACGGCGCGATGCCGGTACCGGGCCCGACCATGATCATCGGCGCGTTCGGGTCCGCCGGCGGCGCGAAGCCGTGTGATGCGTGGACGAACACCTTCGCCTTCTGTCCCGGCCGCAGCCGCTCCGCGAGGAAGGTTGAGGCAACGCCCTTGCACTGCCGGCCGAGCGGGTTGAGGTAGCGGACGACGCCGACGGTCAGGTGGACCTCGTCACCATGAGCGGCGGGCGAGGAACTGATCGAGTAAAGCCGCGGGCGCATGGGGCGCAGCGCCGCGACGAACGCAGACACCTCGGGCCGCGCCGAAGCGAATCGCTTGAGCAGGTCGAGGATCTCATGACCCTCCGGAATGCCGGGCGAGTCATCGGCGAGCATCGCCTGCAGCGCCCTGGCCTGCTCGGCGTCCGTCGCCGACGCGGCCAGCACCTTCACCACTTCTCCCGTCGCCTGCGTGATGCCGACGTGGCGGAGCAGGGCCTCGTGCAGGCTGACGGACGAGCCGTCGGACAAGGTGACCACTTCGCCGCCGCTTGCGTCGAGGGCTTCGAGGATCCAGCCGACGGTGTCCGGGCAGTTCTCCGGAATAACGCCGAGCGCGTCGCCGGCCTTGTACGTCAAGCCGCCGCCGTGGAGGTCGAAGACGATGTGGCGGGTGTCCTTCGTCGAGCCCGCGGCATTGAGCGACTGGTTGCGGAGCAGGCGGGCGAGGAAGGGATTCTTCCGATCGTGCGCCGCGTGCTTTGCCGGCGCCGCGGACGGTGAAGCGGCGGCCGCGGGAGTGGTCGGCGCCGCGGGCTTGCCGCGGACGGTGACGCTCTGGGCCGGCACCGTGGCGAGCAGCTCCTTCAGCGTCTTCGACGTCTCGCGCCCGCCGGGGGCGCACTTGGTCAGGTCCGCGTCCTCGCCATTCGCGATCGCGTCGGCGTAGGTCTTGCAGATGTACCCGCAGGCGCCGCAGTCGAGCTGCGCCATCGCGGCCATCAGTTGCCGCGCGACCGGCTTGCCTTCGGCGAGGCTCAGCCGCTCCTTCATCGACAGCGCCGCGTCGTGCCACGGCGTCGCCTCGTCCTCTTCCTGCGCGGCCGGCTCAATTGCAGACGGCATGGAAGCATCCGCGAGGGCGGCGGGCACGGCGCCGCGGCTGATCAGGCCGGCGAAGAAACCGTTCAGCCACGCACGCTGGGCCGGCGTGAACGGGGCGGATTCCGGAAGCACCGGCACCGTCGCCGGCATCACCGTGGTCATCGCGGTCGTCATGGTGGTCGTCATGGCGTCACTCCTTCGGCGGCGCACAGCCGCGCGAGATGCTCGGTCGGCAATCGGCGGACGAAGTCGAGGAACGTCTCTTCGGGTGAACTGCGCTCGGCGAGGTACGCGCGGAGCGCGCGTTCGATCACCGCAGGCGCGTCGTCGGCGGCGACGTTGTGAAACACCTCGCGGCCGATCCCCTGCTGCGAGCCGTACCCGCCGCCAACGTAGATGTGGTACCCCTCGACGACGTCTTCGCCTGCCGGCACCTTCGTCGCGATCAAGCCGATGTCGCCGATGTAGTGCTGGGCGCACGAGTGGTGGCAACCAGTGAGGTGGATGTTGATCGGCTGATCGAGCTGCACGCGGCCGTCGAGGTAGTCGGCGATGCGCGTCGCGTGAAGCTTGGTGTTGGCGGCGGCGTACTTGCAGCCGGCGCTGCCGGTGCAGGCGACGAGCCCGCCGCGGACGTTTGTCGCAGACCAGCCCAGCCCGGCCTCCTCGATCGCGCGCTTCACGTCGTCGACGTGCTCATCGCGGATGTCCGAGATCAACAGGTTCTGCCAGACGGTCAGCCGGATCGTGCCGTTGCCGAAGCGATCGGCGATGGCCGCGAGCTGTCGCATCTGTTCGCACGTCATTCGCCCCACCGGCAGGACGACGCCGACATACGACAGGCCCGCCTGCTTCTGCGCGTGAAATCCGACGTGACCGTGTCGCAGCGGCTGCGGACGGGTCTCGCAGGCGTGGAGCGGGACGCGGCGGAACTTGCTCGGGAGGCGCCGCTCGACGTCGGCCACGAACGCTTCGAGCCCCATGCGATCGAGTACGTACTTCAGCCGCGCCTTCTTCCGATCCGTGCGATCGCCGTAATCGATGAACGCGCGAACGATCGCGGCGGCGACGGGGACGCATTCCTCCGGCGTCAGCATGATCCCGGTGTCGCGCGCGAAGTCCTTGTGTCCGGTGATGCCGCCCAGCGTCAGCCGGAAGCCCACGTCGGAAGACAAAACCGTCCCCGTCCCGGTTTTCACCTCGGCAACAAAGGGGATGGACCCCTCTTTTACGAGGGTGGCGGTGAAGCCGATGTCGTTGGTGTCTTCCAGCGCGCTGACCAGGCCGCCGCCGTCGAAGGCGATGTTGAACTTGCGCGGCAGGCCGTACATCTCGCGGTGGTTGAGGATGTAGTGGTGCATCTGCCGGGCGAGGGGGCGCGTGTCGAACAGCTCCTGCGGGTCGACGCCGGCGGTGGGCGAAGCGGTGACGTTGCGGATGTTGTCGGCCCCGGCGCCGCGGTTGACGATGCCCAGCTCGTGCAGACCCATGAGCAGGTCGACCGTGTGCTTCGGGCCGATCTGGCGGATCTGAAGGTTGGCGCGGGTGGTGACGTCGGCATATCCGCCGCCGAACTTCTCGGCGAGGTCGGCCACCCCACGGAACTGGGCCGTCGAGACGAACCCGCCCGGCAGGCGGAGGCGGCACATGAACGCGTCCTGCGCCGGGGCGACGTAGAACAAGCCCTGAAACTTCATCATGAAGACGTCGGTGCCCTTGGGGAACCGCGCATCCCGCGCGTGCTCCAGCACCAGGTCCCAGGTGTCCAATCCATTGAGCTTGCGCTTGGCCTGCTCTTCGGCGCAGAGCTTCTTCCCCTCCGCGATGAACCGATCCTGCGCCGCGATGTTCGTGTCAGATGACTCCGTCGGTCGCGGCTGCTCCGGGAGCCCGAGTGTCTTCTGCCACGTCGGCAGGACGTTGAGCGATCGGACGACGCCCGCGCCGCTGACGAAGCCGTCGAGGTACTGCTTCTGCTCTTCGCTAAAGCCATCGTCGGCTGGCAGGTGCATCGCGCGTGACCTCGCTTTAGAACGTGTACGTGACCGCCGCGTAGACGAAATCGATGTCCTCGTTCGGCCCCGTCTCATCGATGAAGTCGCCGGCGAAGAAGTGGCTGTAGCCGAAGTACGCGGCGGTGTGCCGGTCGATCTGCCAGTTGAGCAGGATGTCGAGTTCGGAGCCGACGTATGCGGCGCTGCTGCCGCCGCTCGCGCGCTGGATACCGCCGGCGACGCCGTAGAGCGCGTCCTGATCGCTGTAGCGCCAGAACAGGTGGTAATCGGTGCGCAGCGATAGCTTCTTCACGTGACGCTTGTCCTGCGCCAGCGTCAGCTCGATGCCGGGATGGACGTCAATGATGTTCTGCCGGCCGATGACGTCGATGTAGCCGAAGTAGGAATGTCCGAGGGGGAAGAGCTGGTTGAAGGTTTGGAGGTCACCATCGTTCGGATCGTCGTCGCCGCTGGCAACGTCGAAGCCAAGGTACAGGCGCGGCGTCAGCGATTGATCGGCGAAGGTGTAGCCGGCCTCGGTGGCGAACATCCAGGCGGAGATGTCGCCGTCGGCGAACTCGCCGAACTGGTAAGCGGCTTCAACGTCCAAATCCCACGGCTTGGGGTTCGTGTAGAAGCGCCCGCCGACGGTGTAGCGCTCTTCTGCGCCCGTGCCTTCGGCGAACGTCGCAGCTAGCTTGTCGAGGTAGAGGGCGTACAGCTCGAGCTTGCTGCCCGCGCCCTTGAGGACGTCGGGCAAGCCGATCGTGTCATAGATGCCGGCGAAATCGTCGTCACTCGACTGGTCGATCGGTCCTTCGTCCACCACGACGGGGTTGACGTAGAACGCGTCGAGAATGTGCGTCTTCGAGAGCGCGAGCGACGCCTTGCCGCCGTCGAAAGTGCGGCGGGTGTTGGTCCAGTCGAGCGGAGAGATCAGCCGCTGCGCGCCGTAGAGCAGGTTCTGCCGTCCGCCGCGCAGGGTCAGTGATTTGTCGGCAAGCGGAAGCTTGAGGTCGACGAACGCCTGGTGGAAGTCGAAGTCGTTCTCGTCGATCCCGTTCCGCTCGCCCGGGTCGCGGCCATCGACGCCGGCGGCGATCACCTGCACGAACCCGCGGACGTGGGGCCCGAAATGAGCGTCAACGTGACCCAGGACGCGGCCGAGGTGGTACCCGTTGCCATCCTGCTGGCCGGGCGCGCCGAAGTTGAAGTTGTCGAACCACTCGTAGCGGTATCGCGCCTGCCCGCCGAGCGAAAGGTACCAGTCGCCCTCCTCGTTGAGCGGGATGTACTTGATCGGGTCCCAGAAGTCCGTGTGAGGCGCGGTCTTGAGATAGCTGTAGTCTTCGTTCCAGCGCACGGGCGTAAACGCCGGTGGCGCGGGCGGAGCGCTGGCGGGCTTGGTCTGCGCGACGAGCGCCGACGCCGTGGAAAGCAGGATCGCTGAGGCGAGTCGGGTTTTCATCATGTGGCGGCTGATCCTTCCTGATGTGCGGAGATTTCACGGAGGCAACAGGGCCTGTTCGAGACGTGGCTGCGCCGAGGTTTCGGCCAGCGATTCATTCGCACGTCGCGCGGCTTCCGCGGCGCGCTTGCGGTGGTCTTGTGCTTCGAGGAAACCGATGAGCTGCTCGCGGAGGTCATAATACTCCGGGTGCTCCAGCACCGCCGCGCGCTCCCGCGGGCGCGCGAAATGGACATCGACGATGCTCCCGACCCTGGCGGCCGGTCCGTTGGTCATCATTGCGACGCGGTCGGAGAGGAAGAGCGCCTCGTCCACGTCATGCGTGACCATCAGCGCCGTGATCCGGCTCTTCCGCCACACGCCCAGCAGCACTTCCTGAAGCTCCATGCGCGTGAGCGAATCGAGCATGCAGAACGGCTCGTCGAGCAGCAGGAGTTTCGGGGCCAGTGCGAACGCGCGGGCGATCCCGACGCGCTGCTGCATGCCCTGCGACAGCTCCGCCGGTCGCTTGTGCATCGCGGCGCCGAGCCCGACGAGTTCGAGGTAGTGGGCAGCCGTGTCCCGCCGCTCCTCGCGCGACGCCTTCGGAAACACCTGCTCGATGCCCAACAGCACGTTCTCCATGGCGTTGAACCAGGGGAGCAGGCACGGCGACTGAAAGACGACCGCACGGTCCGGGCCGGTGCCGCGAACTTCACGGTTGTCCAGGATCATCGCGCCGCCGTCCTTGGGAAGAAGGCCGGCGACCATCGACAGCACCGTGCTCTTGCCGCAGCCGGAGTGGCCGATCAACGAAACGAACTCGCCCTCGGCGAGGTTCAGGTCGAAGTCCTGCACCGCAACGAACGGCCCGGCGGGCGTCGCGAACGTCTTGTTGAGCTTCCAGCATTCGAGGTACTTATCGTTCATGCCGCGTCCCCCAAAGTGGTGAGACGTCGAACGACGCGCTGGACGATGCCCCCGCCGCCGCGCGTGGCGACTTGCGCCGGCACGAGTTGCGGCAGCGGCCGGATCGCTTGCGACGCGTCCGCGACGTTCTTGCGCGTTGCCATGAGGTAGGCGATAACCTCACGGCGGATCTCCTTGAACCGCGGGTGGTGGTTGATCTCCTTGCGGTCGCGCGGACGTGGGATGTCGATTGTCAACGAAGGCCCCAGCGTCGCCCCCGGCCCAGCCGAGAGCGGGATGATCCGGTCGGCCATCAGGATGCCTTCGTCCACGTCGTTGGTGATGAGGACGGCGGTCTTCCGGTCTTGTTCCCAGATTCGGACGATCTCTTCCTGGAGGGTGGCGCGCGTCAGCGCGTCGAGCGCGCTCAGCGGCTCGTCCATCAGCAGGACCTGCGGGCTCACGGCCAGCGCCCGCGCCACCGACACGCGCTGCCGCATTCCGCCGGAGAGTTCGCGCGGCGTCTTGTGCTTCGCGTGGCTGAGGTTGACCATGCCGATGTACCGCTCGACATGCGCGCGGCGCTGCGCATCGGTCCAGCGCGGGAAGGCCTGATCGACTGCAAGCTTGACGTTGGCCGCAACGCTCAGCCACGGCAGCAGCGAGTAGTTCTGGAAGATGACGCCTCGGTCCGCGCCGGGCGCGGTCACGGGCTGGCCGCGCAGCGTGATCGTTCCAGCGTCCGGCGCGATCAGCCCGGCCAGCAGCGAGATCAGCGTCGTCTTCCCCGCGCCGCTGTACCCGACGATCGCGACGAACTCGCCCTGGCGGATGTCGAGGTTGATGTCGCGCAGAACTTCGGTGGGCGCATCGGCTCGGCCGAAGCTCTTGCGCACGCCGCCCATCTCAAGAAACGGCATGGGACACCATCCTTCCCGTGCGGTGCGGGGCGAGCCACTCGAAGAACCGGCGGACGAGCGAGGGGAAATTCAGCGCCAGGTGGACGTTTCGCTCGGCCACGTTCATGAGCCGGTCGAGCAGGAAGCCGACGACGCCGATTGTCAGAATCGACAGGATGATGTGCTCGGAGATCCCCGCGTTGTATTCCTGCCAGAGGAACCCGCCGATGCCCGGCCGGCCGGTAAGCATCTCGGCGGCGACGATCACGAGCCAAGCGATGCCCAGGCTCAACCGGTAGCCCGTGAACATGTAGGGGAGCGTCGCGGGGAGTTGGATCTTCAGCAGCGTCTTGGCCGGGTTGAGGCACAGGACCTTGGCGACGTTGAGGTAATCCTGCGGGATCGCGCGCACGCCCACGGCCGTGTTGAGCACCGTCGGCCACATCGCGCACACGGCAATCGTGAACAGCGCCGCCCACTCGGGAACGTCCAGCGTCGGGAACGACCGCTGCGCCGCGATGAAGATCAGATACCCCAGCGGCAGCCACGCCAGTGGCGACACGGGACGCAGCACCTGGATGATCGGATCGAACATGCGGCTGAACGTCTTGCTCGTCCCAAGCAGGAACCCCAGCGGCGTGCCGACGAGCAGCGCGATCGCGTACCCCTTGGCGACGAGCGCCAGCGAGAGCAGCAGGAACGCGCCGATCCCCTGATCCAGCTCGCCGCGCTTGGCGAACGGTTCGAGGACGTACAGCTTGCTCCCCTCCCACGTCTGCATCGGCGACGGAAGATCGGCGATCCCGGTCTCCGGGTTTCGCGTCATGGCGCTGGCGATCTGCCACAGCAGGATCGCCAGCGCGATCCCGATCACCGGCAGCAGCACGTTGTCGATTAGAAACCTCTTCATAGCCACGTCCCTTTCAGGGAAATAAATAGCTCCCGTCCCTATTTGTTCTCGCCGTTCTGGCGCGACATACGGGCATTTCCGAGCACTCTTGCGGCGGAAACAAACAGCTCCGGGAGCTATTTATTCCAGTGCTGGCAGGAGCGCGTTCTCGATCAGGAACTTCTTCATGTCGCGTTACCCTTTCACGCCGTTGACGTCGAAGCTGAGCGCGTACTCTTCGGGCTTGACGGGGTCGAACGTCTTGCCGTCGAAGAGCGTCTCCGGGTTGGTGTCGGCGCCGCCGTGGGCATAGCCGATCTCCTTCATGGCCTCCTCGTACAGGTCTGGGCGCATGACCTGCTTCGCCACACCCGCGTAATCCGGTGCACCCTCAACCATGCCCCAGCGGCGGAACTGGCTCAGCCACCACGTGGCGTACTTCGCCTGCGGGTAATTGCAGTTGCGCTGTGAGAAGATCATGTAGTCCGGCTCTTCCGTCTTACGCCCGTCGCCGTAGTCGTATTTGCCGAGCATGCGTCCGAGAATCTGCTCCTTCGGACAATTGACGTACGTGGGCCTGGAGATGATGTCGCACTGCTCGGGGCGGTTGCCGAGGTCGTCGAGCCATACGCTGGCTTCGTGAAGCGCCTTGAGGGCGGCCTTGACCGTCTTCGGGTTCTTCTCCGCGAACTCGGCGGTGAAGGCGCAGACCTTCTCGGGGTGGTTCTTCCACAACTCCTGCGTGGTGATCGCCGTGTATCCGATGCCTTCGGCGATGGACTTGGCATTCCACGGCTCGCCGACGCAGAAGCCGTCCATCTTGCCGACCTTCATGTTGGCAACCATCTGGGCCGGCGGGATGGTGATCAGCGAGACGTCCCGGTCCGGGTGAATGCCGCCCGCGCCGAGCCAGTAGCGCACCCACATCGCGTGCGTGCCGGGCGGAAAGGTCATCGCGAACGTCAGCGGATTCCCGGCGGCTTTCGCTTCGTCGGCGAACGGCTTCAGCGGCTTGGGGTCGGTCTGGACCTCGCCCTTCAGCTCCTTCTTGAGGGTGATCGCCTGGCCGTTGCGGTTGAGCAGCCAGGGGATGACCATCGGCTTCTTCGGCGCTCCGCCGAGCCCCAGCGTCGAGGCGATCGGCATGCCGATGAGCATGTGCGTGCCCTGCGTCGTGCCGTTGGCCAGCGCGTCGCGGATGGCGGCCCAGCTCGCGATCTTCGTCACAGTCGAGTTGATGCCGTACTTCTTGAACAGCCCCTTCTCGTGGGCGATGACGATCGGCGAGCAGTCGGTCAGCGCGATGATCCCGAAGTTCATGTCCGGGCGCTCGGGCGCTTCCGATGCGTACGCCGCGCCTTGCATGCTGAACGGGAACGCGCTCAGCAGCGACGCCGCACCAGCGACGCCCGCGGCCCGCACCGCGTTGCGGCGAGAGATCTTGCGTGTTTTCACTTGGATGCTCCTTCCATTGCCTGGACGTGAACTTTGCCCGCCTTCGGATCAAACGCGCCGTTCCGCAGCGCCATCGGCGGGAAATCGTTCGGCGGACAGCCCACCGCCAGCGATGCAGCGGCGGCGCGGTACGCGGTCGCGTCGGCGCATTGGCCGGCGATCGACAGCGCATCGATGTCGCGCGGCAGTTGGCGCCAGCGGCTCATCTCAGTCGCGAGCCAGGCGTGGTGCGTCTTGCTCGGAAACGTGCAGGCGGGCGCGAAGCTGCGGACGCGCCAGTCCGTCCTGCGCACGCCGACCGCGGAGGGCGACGATCGCGCCAGTGACCGATCGAGCAGCAGGCTTTGACGGATCAGCTCCGGCGTCGTGTTCAGGTAGGCGGGCGTCGCCAGGAGTTGTGCCAGCGCGTCACGATTGCGATCGTCTTCGCAGTACGCGCAGCCGCGCAGGATCGCGCGGATCATCGGCACGAGTTGCGGTTCGTTGGCGCCCAGCCAGCGTTGCGTGACGGCCAGCACTTTTTCGGGATGACCCGGGATGATGTCGGTGGTGATGGCGGCGATCTGCCCCGCGCCGCTCTGCTGGGCGAGCGTGTTCCACGGCTCGCCGACGCAGAATCCCTCGACGTGCCCGCGGGCCATGTGCCCGGCGAGCTGGCTCGGAGGGAAGACGCGCAGGCGCACGTCGCGGTCGGGATCGATCCCCGCCGACGCCAGCCAGTCGCGCAGCAGGTAGTGGTGCATCGAGCAACTGAACACGTGCCCGAAAGCCATCGCCTCGCGGCGCGGATCGTTGCGGATGTACTCCGCGAGCGACACCGCCGAGCGGACGCCGGCGTCGATCAGCCGGCGACTCAGCGTGATCGCGTTGCCGCCGCTGCCGAGGTTCATCAGCGCGACCAGCGGCTCGAGGAATTGGTTCTTTCGGAGGTGGCTGAACAGCGGCATGCCGAGCAGCGCGTGGGCGGCGTCAAGTTGGCCGAAGGTGAGCCGATCGCGGACGCTGCCCCAGCCCAGTTGCCGCTCGAGCGAGACGGTGAGCCCTTCGTCCGCGAAGAAGCCGCGGTCCAGGGCGACGATCAGCGGGGCGGCGTCGATCAGGTCGAGGAATCCGATGCGCAGCGGCTGGCCGCGCGCAGCGCTTCGACTCGTGGGCGGGATGGAAACTGCTGGCACCGGAACGACCCTTCCGCGTCCCTGCGGGCGATAAAGCCCCGGGAACGCCGAAAACCGCAGACACACCTCATCGCCTCGTTCCGCCGCCAAGCGTGCGAGTGTGATATCGCGCCGGCATCCATGACACAAACTCATTATTCAGATAGGATTCATTCATCAGATTAATGGAGGACGCGTGGAAGATGTGCACCAGCTGCGTGTTTTCGCCGCCGTTGCCGAGAGTTTGAGCTTTACCCGCGCGGCCGAGGTGCTGTTCATGACCCAGTCGGGCGTGAGCCACCAGATCGCGCGGCTGGAGAAGAGCATCGGCGCGCGGCTGTTCGAGCGCGAGTCACGTTCGGTTTCCCTCACCCGCGCCGGACGGGTGCTGCTGGATCACGCCCGCCGCGTCTTCGTCGCCATGGAGAACGCGGTCAGCGCGACGCGCCAGGCATCGGATCCCGATAGCGGCATGCTCCGCATCGGCGCGTCGATCACCGCCTGCCAATACATCGTGCCCGAAGCGCTCCGCGAGTTCCGCGAGTCCTTCCCCGCCTATTCGCTCCGCATCACGCCCGGCGACGGGCCGCTCGTCACGCAGGCGCTGCTGGAGGGTTCGCTGGACCTCGGCATTGTCGTGCGACAACAGAAGCAGTCGAAGCTGACCTACCACGAGCTGTTCGAAGACGAACTGGGCTTCCTCGTCAGCCCCCTGCACAACTGGGCCCGCGCCGGCAAAGTCGACCGCCGGGAGCTCTCCCAGCAGCGCATGATCCTGTACAACCGGCACAGCACGACCTTCCGCCTGATCGAGCAGTATTTCGTCCGCGCCCGCGCGGAGCTGCGCGACTGGATCGAGCTCGGCTCCGTCGAAGCCATCAAGGAACTCGTCAAGCTGGGGCTGGGCGTAAGCGTCACCGGCCGGTGGACGGGACGGGCGGAAATCGAAGAGGGATCGCTGGTGTGGCTGCCGCTCCCGGGAAAGGCCGTGCGGCGTTCCTGGTGCATCGCCCATCAGGCCGGCCGAACGCTGTCACTCGCGGAAGAGTCCTTCACGGACCTCTGCAAATCGGCGTGCACGATGATCGCCCATGCAGCACGTTGAGATTCGGCGAATCGCGCGGCAACTCACGGCGGAGCGGAACGCGATCTGCTTCGGAATCACGCGCCGCGCAGAGTCCGGCACACATCCGGACGTGTTTCGCCTGCTAGGTGGGGAAAACTCGGCAGGTAGGACTCGAACCTACAACCAGTCGGTTAACAGCCGACTGCTCTACCATTGAGCTACTGCCGAAAATCGTACGAAACCGCCTCAAAACGGCGGGTCGGTCACTTTAGCGGGGGCCGGAGGACTGTCAAGATAACCCATGTCGGCGCGAAAACACCCCGAAAACGCCCCGTCGGGTGTCATACGATCCCGAACGTCATCGGTTCGGCGAAGAGTCCGCGTGAGTTTTCGCCGCCTCGTCAGATCGGCCGATCGATCCGCGCTTCCCGGCGGAGGTCGATGCCGGGTTGGTAGTCGATCTTGAGGCTGGTGTTGGCGGCGGAGCGGACCCAGTCGAGGTAGCCGAAGCGCCAGAGGTAAGCGAAGCCGACGAGCAGGACGCCGAAGAAGAACAGCATGTCCACGATCGCCACGCCGCGGATCTCGCTGACGGTCATGCCGATCTGCTTGCCCAGATCGGCTGCGCTCCCGTAGGCGACGGCCCACGGGTAAAAGAGCGCGACCTCGACGTCGAAGATCAGGTAGACGAGGGCGACGATGTAGAAGCGAAGGTCAAACTGCACCCACGAGCTGCCGATGCTCGGCTCGCCGCACTCGTAGACCGCGGACTTCTCAGGGTTGGGAATCTTCGGGCGGGCCAGGGCGCCGACGGCGAGGTTCACGAACACGAACGCAGCGCCGAAAACGGTGAAAATCGTGATCGAAAGCAGCAGTTCCATGGGTCACTCGCTCCGCGTCACCATCGAAGTGTAACCACGCACTCCGGCCCGGTCCACCACGTCAAACCCGTCTGCGCCACCCTACAGGCCAACCAAACCCTTCCGCACATCTCCCCTTCCTCTCGCCACTTCCGAAAAAGACGACATTCAGCGTCCTAGAATCGTATGGTTCGACTGGGACGTGGCACGGATTATGCACTTACCTGACCGGCTTTGGCCGATAGCGAGCGTAAGAACCGGAGTTTCGCCCATGAGCCCATCCTTACCCATGTGCTGCAGCTCGGATGCGTTCAAGCTGCTCGCCCGGCAGGTGAAAGTGATCGATTCGCCGGATGCGCTGCTGCACGGCGCAATCGCGATCGCGATGCACCAGGTCGACAACATCGACCCCGCCGCGGTCGACGCGACGCTCCAGGGCTACGCCGACACCATCCGCTCGCGCATCCGCGGCACTCAGCCGCAGGCGCTGATGGCCCACCTGCACGAGTTTCTCTTCGAAGAGGAAGGATTCTGCGGCAACACCGAAGACTACTACGGCACCGCCAACAGCTATCTGCCCGTCGCCCTGCAATCGAAGCGCGGCCTGCCCATCACGCTCAGCCTGATCTACAAGATCGTGGCCGAGCGATTAGGCCTCCGCGCGTGGGGCGTCGGGCTTCCGGGACATTTTCTCTGCGGCATCGAAGTCGACGAGAAGCTGATGCTCGTCGACGCCTTCACCGGCGGGCGCATCCTCACGAAGGACGAAGCGCACGAGCGCATGCAGGCCATGCTCGGCCCCGATGCCGAATGGTCGGATGAACTGATCCAGCCAATCAGCAACCGTCATTGGCTGACGCGCATGCTCCAGAACCTTCTGCACACGTTCGGCAACAGCGGCCACTTCGCCGACGTCGCGGCCATCCTGGAAATGGAAATGCTCCTCTGGCCCAAACGCGAACAGCTCCAGCGCGACCTCGGCCTGGTCCTCGCGCGCTGCGGCCTGTCGCAGCCGGCGTCAATCTGGCTGGACAAATACCTGAAAAACAACCCCGACGATCCGCAGCGCTCCGAGCTGTCGCAGTTGCTCGATGTGCTGAAGTAGTCGGGGTTACAAGACGCTGACTTGTCATAGAGACGGCGGCCGAAGCTCGCGAGAGCTTCGGCCACCGTCTTCGCACATAGATTCACGTCACGCGACGAGACCACGTCATCCCGATGGGAGCCTCGGCGACCTGAGGGATCTCGGGTCGAAAGTCGCTCTCGATCCCGAGATCCTTCGGCTCGTAAAACTCGCCTCAGGATGACGTGCTAACGACGTGTGTGCCCGTCAGTCGCGTACGCAAGGGTTAAGGACTACTTCACGTACTCCTGCAACGGCTTCACGCCCCAGTCGCCCTTCTGGAGTTGTTGGATCGCCTTGGTCACCGCGTTCGCGGCGGTGATCGTCGTGAAAATGGGAACCTTGTGCAGCACGGCCATCGCGCGGATCGCGCCTTCATCCGTTTGCGGGCCCTTTTTCGTCGGCGTGTTGATGATGAGCTGAAGCTGGCCGTTCTTGATGTAGTCCTTGATGTTCGGCCGACCCTCGGAAAGCTTGGGAACGCGCGTAGCGGGGATGTCGTTCCTGGCCAGAACGTCGTACGTGCCCGACGTCGCGAGGATTTGGAAGCCCGCATCGGCGAGGTGCCTGGCGATCGGAACGATCGCCGCCTTATCGTCCTGTCGCACGCTGATGAACGCGGTCCCCTTCGTCGGGATGTTCGTTCCCGCGGCGATCTGGCTCTTGGCGAAGGCCAACGGAAAATTCTCGTCGATGCCCATCACTTCGCCGGTGCTGCGCATCTCCGGGCCGAGGATGACGTCGACGCCGGGGAACTTGGCGAACGGGAAGACGACTTCCTTCACGCTGGTGTGCTTCGGGGGAGGCTGCTCAGTGACGCCGAGTTCTTTCAATGACTTCCCCGCCATCACCTTCGCGGCGATCTTCGCCCAGGGGACGCCCGTCGCCTTGCTGACGAACGGGACCGTGCGCGAGGCGCGGGGGTTCACCTCGATGACGTAGATGTCGTTGTCCTTGATCGCGTACTGCACGTTCATCAGGCCGCGGACGTTCAGGGCGCGGGCCAGCTCGCGCGTTTGCTCTTTCAGACGGGCGACGATCTCCTTCGACAGCGAGTATGGAGGAAGGGAGCACGCGCTGTCGCCGGAGTGGATGCCGGCTTCCTCGATGTGTTCCATCACGCCGATGATGAGGGCTTGGCCGTCGCTCGATCTGCCCGACGGGTCGAAATCCGCGAGACAGTCGACGTCGACCTCCGTCGCGCTGTCCAAAAACTTGTCGACCAGGATCGGCGCATCCGCGATCGTCGACGCCTCGACGGCGTGCGTCATGTAATAGTTAAGCTGATCCTCGTCCGACACGATCTCCATCGCGCGGCCGCCGAGGACAAAGCTGGGGCGGACGAGGACGGGGTAGCCGACGCGACGGGCGATCTCCCGCGCTTCGGCGACGTTGCGGGCAATGCCGTTGGCGGGTTGCTTGAGGTTGAGCTTCTGGAGCAGGGCGCGGAACTGCTCGCGGTCGCCCGCGGCGTCGATGTTTTCCACCGACGTTCCGATGATGGGAACTCCAGCTTCTTTGAGACCCTTCGCGAGGTTGAGGGGGGTCTGTCCACCGAATTGGACGATGACGCCCTTCACCAGATTCGCGGAAGAACCCGCGGCGGAGCCGCTGGGCTCCCGTTGGCGGTCGAACGGTCCCCCGTTTAATCGCTCACAGATGTTGAGGATGTCCTCGTGCGTGAGCGGCTCGAAGAAGAGCAGGTCGCTGGTGTCGTAGTCGGTGCTGACCGTCTCCGGGTTGGAGTTGATCATGACCGACTCGATCCCCATCTCCTTCATCGCGAACGCCGCCTGCACGCAGCAGTAGTCGAACTCGATCCCCTGCCCGATCCGGTTCGGCCCGCCGCCGATGATGATGACCTTGGGCTTTTGCGTCAGGCGGATCTCGTCTTCCCACTCGAACGGCTCGGCGTGTGAAATCGACCGGAAAGGGGTCTCGTAAGTGGAGTAATAGTATGGCGTCGACGCCTCGAATTCTGCCGCACAGGTGTCGACAAGCTTGTACACCGGATCCACGCGGATCCCTCTGACCTGCGCCGGCGTGATGTCCCAAAGAGTTGCGAGTTGGACATCGCTGTACCCAAATTGCTTTGCCTCGAAGACCAAGTCCATGAGGTCATGGAAATAAAAGCGCGTGCGGTTTGGGGCGTTCACCGCGGTGTACTGGGCCGCATGCTGTCGCGCGGTGTCACCCACAGCAGCGAGTTCCCTCTCGAACTCCACCAGTTGCTTCATCTGCGCCAAGAACCACCGGTCGATCTTCGTCAGCTCGTACACCTGGTCGATCGACCAGCCCATCTTCAGTGCGTAGCGGATGTAGTACAGCCGCCCCTGGCTCGGCACCGCGAGCTTGCGGCGGAGCTTTTCCGTCGGGATGGGCCACTCGTGGTCGAGCGATTCGCCCTGCGTGGTGTTGTCTTTATCCGTGGCTTGGGCGTCTCGCCCGAGCTTTTCTTCAGAGACCGCTCCGCGGGGA
>JBAUGM010000314.1:0-3149 GCA_049679725.1 Tepidisphaeraceae bacterium | reverse complement strand
CCGGCCGCACATCGGGACGTACGAGAATACCACGTGGTCGTCGGGCTTGAGTTCGACGACGCCGAGGCCGACCTCGCGCACGATCCCGCTGGCCTCATGCCCGAGGACCATGGGCATGGGGCGCGGTCGCGAGCCGTTGATCGTGGACAGGTCGGAGTGGCACAGCCCGGCGCCGACGAGTTCGACGAGCACCTCGCCTCGGCCGGGCGCGTCCAGCTCCAGGTCTTCGATGACGAGCGGCGCGGACTGGGCGTACGGCTGGGGCCTGCCCATTTCGTACAGCACGGCGGCTCGGGTTCGCATGGGCATCTCCTCTGACTGCTTCGTTCATTCAGATCCCCTCCAACTCATCCTGCAACGCCCGCACCTTCCACACGTTCTCGACCAGCAGTCGCTCCCAGCGCTGGGCTTCCTCCGGCGTGTAGTCGTAAAACCCGCGGCCGTTGCTGATGCCTTTTGCACCACTCTCCACGACCGCCCGCATCGTCGCGGGCACCTCGCTCGCGTTGCTCAGTTGCGGGAACAATCGCTTCATCACCGCGGCGTAGGCGGGAATGCCGCTCAGGTCCATCCAGCGGAACGGGCCGGCGATGTTGGCCCAGACGGAGATCGCGTTGCGGAACGAGCGGTCGATCGTCTCGACGTCGGCCACGCCGTTCTCCAGCAGCCAGAACGCCTCGCGGTACATCGCGTAGCCGATGCGGTTGACGATGAACCCCTCGACGTCCTTGCGCACGAGCGACGGATCCTTGCCGGCATCGCGCGCCAGCTGCATCGCGGTGTCGGCGGTGGCGTCGTTCGTTTGCTCGCCGCGGATGACTTCCAGGAACCGCGTGAGGTGGCACGGCTCGGCCCAGTGCGTGCCGATGAAGCGCTCGGGGTGGCTGCGGCCGTGCTGGAGCATGGAGATCGGGAGGGCCGAGGTGTTGCTCGCGATCGGGACGGTTGGGCCGACGACGGCTTCGATCTCGTCGAAAAGTTCTCGCTTCGCCTCGAGGTCCTCGAAGATGCTCTCGATGATGAAGTCGCACGGCGCGAACGCCGCGGCGCTGGTCGCCTCGACGTAGCGCGTGGCCCACTCGTCGCGCAGCGCTGCCGGGAACCCGCCGCGGCGGACGAGGTCGTCGATCCCATCGGCGATGTACTTTCGCGCCGCGGCGCGCGTTGCATCGCTGCGCTCGCTGGCGACGACGCCAAACCCTTTGGAAAGCAGGCACGCGGCGATCCCGCGCCCGAGCAGTCCCAGTCCGGCTACGCCTACCGTTCGCATGCTTTCGACTCCTGCAACATCGCCGTCATTGCAAACCGAGAATCGCGAGGCTGTCCCTGTGGATCATCTTCTCGATCTCGTCCTCTTTCAGCCGCGGCAGCTTCGTCCCTTCCAGCATGTTGTTGAGCTTGCGGATGCCGGCGACCGACTCGTTCACGGTCGTGAATGGGTAGTCCGTCCCGAACAGCACCTTGCCCCACACGCCATACTCCTGCACGAGCATGAGCGAGTGGTAAAGCTGGAACGGCCGGTAGTGCAGGGCGCTGACGTCGGCGTAGACGTTGGGGTGCTTGCGGAACGTCGCGACGCACTCGCCTTCGTACGGGTGGCCGAGGTGCGCCATGATGATCTTCACGTCGGGGAACTTGATGGCGACGGTGTCGACGTGCCGCGGCAGCGTACACTCCAGCGGCGCCTGCGCGATGAACGTCGTCCCCGTGTGCAGCAGGACAGGCAGCCGCTTGTCGGTCGCGTACTTCCACAGCGGATCGAGCCGCGCATCGTCCGGCCGGAACCCCGCGTACATCGGCAGCAGCTTGATGCCGCGCAGGCCGAGGGTTTCGTGCCCCTCGCGCATCTCGCGTTCCCAGCCCTCCTGCGTCGGATCGACGCAGAGGAAGCCGATGAGCGTGTCCGGGTGCTGGGCGACGTAGTCGGCGACGTAGCGGTCTTCAACCCATTGATCGCTGAGGCGCGCCTTGCCGCCGAAGACGATCGTCTTCGTGTCGGGCGGGCAGGTTGCGCGGTAGTCGTCGTAGCGGACGGTCAGGTCCACCTCGACCCCGGCGCGCGCGCGGATCGCCTGCTTGCGGAACCCGTCTCCGAAGTGACGCGGGTACTCCCACACGTGGCTGTGCACGTCGATGATCACTCTGCCTCCATCGCTACGGCGCATCCCATGCCCCCGCCCACGCAGAGCGTAGCGAGCGCGGTTCCCGTGCGCTTCGCGGCCAGGATGTGCGAAAGATGGGTGACGAGTCGCGCGCCGCTCGCCCCGATCGGGTGCCCCACAGCGATCGCCCCGCCGTCGGGGTTCACGCGCTGCTCGTCCAGTTGAAGCTCACGCACGCACGCGAGCGATTGCACGGCGAACGCCTCGTTCAGCTCGACGAGGTCGAATCGATCCGCGCTGGCGCCGAGCTTGGCGCACAACGCGCGCGTCGCATGCACGGGGCCGAGCCCCATCGCGGCGGGGTCACAACCGACGAGCGTGCCGCCCGTCAGGAACGCCAGCGGCCGAAGGTCGCGCTCGGCGGCGAACTGGTCATCGCAGACGAGGAGCATGGCGGCGCCGTCGTTGATGCCCGAGGCGTTGCCGGGCGTGACCGTGCCATCGGGCTTGAACGCGGGGCGGAGCTTGGCGAGCGATTCCTCGGTCGTCGCCGGGCGAGGATGCTCGTCGACGGACAGTTCTTCGAGCGGCGCGATCTCCGCCGCGAACCGACCGGCCTCGGCGGCGCGCGCGTGGCGCTGCTGGCTGCGCGCGGCGTACGCATCCTGCTCGCGCCGCGAGATCCCGTACGTCGTCGCGAGTTGCTCAGCGGTGAGACCCATGTGCCCGTTGCCGAACGGATCGGTCAGGCCGTCGCGCAGGAGCGAATCGATCATCACGCCGTCGCCAAGCTGATATCCCGTGCGGGCGCGATCGAGCAGGTACGGCGCGTTGGACATCGATTCCGTTCCGCCGCAGAGGACGCACCGCGCATCACCGGCGCGGATCGCCTGCATCGCGAGAAGGATGGCCTGCATGCCCGATGCGCACATCGCGTTGACGCTGAACGCGGGGGTGGAGACGGGCAGGCCGAGGCGCACCGCGATTTGCCGGGCGACGTTCATCCCCAGCCCGGCGGACAGCACATTGCCGACGATGACGCCATCA
>JBAUGM010000313.1:0-4281 GCA_049679725.1 Tepidisphaeraceae bacterium | reverse complement strand
TTCAGGCGAACCGCTTGACCCATTACCTAATAGATGCCTAACATTAATGCGGGGGCCGCGCGGCTTACAAACCGCGCCGGGACATCTTGATTGTTCGCGCGTCGTTCGCCCGCTTCCGCCGGAGGGTCGGGGCGGCTCGCTCTGCGCACGCACGCCGCCTCCGGCGATCTCCCGCACCGTTCACACACCCACACACCCACACGAAAGGGGCTTCCCGTGGTTTCGCAACGCAAACAGATCGCCAATCAGCTCAACGCGAGCAAGTCGACCGGGCCGCGCACGGAGGACGGCAAGCGCCGCTCATCCGGCAACCGGCTCGTCCACGGGTTCTTCAGCAGGGACGTTGTGCTCCCCGGTGAGGATGCGCCGGCGTACGCGGCGCTGCTCGAGGCGTTCGTCGACGAGCACAGGCCGCAGACCCTCACGCAGATGGGTTGCGTGCAGCGGATCGCATCGTGCACGTGGAAGCTCTGGCGGCTGGAGCGGAGCGTCGGTCATGCGCACGAGAGCCGGGCCATCGTCGTGCAGCACCATGCGCACCACCGCGCGTGCAACGCCGACGAGGCGCTGAAGTACGGGCGCGCCGAGCCGTACCACCACACGTGGCGCGTGAGCAGGCCGCAGCTGCAGGCGATGAAGGATCGCGCCGAGGAATTGGCGCAGTGCGCCCCGCCCGCGGCGACGCTCGCGGCGTCGCTCGCCGCCGAGAAGGGTGACGAGTTCACACGGCTGGCCCACTACGAGCAGCGGCTGGCGGGCATGATCCACCGCGCCCTCGCCGAGCTCCGCAAGCTGCGCAAGGAGCACGAGGCGGTGAAGAACCTCCCGCCGTCGCCGTTCGCGCTGTCAAGTGCGCCCGATGACGCATCGGGCGATGACCAGCGCGAAGGTAGCGAACGCGATCAACCCCCCGAGAAAGTAGCAGTGTCCCCCTTTCCGTGCGACGAGACGACCGAGCGGGCGCCGAAAGTAGCAGTGTCCCCCTTTTCGCGCGCGACGATCGAGCGGAACGAACCCACCGCGAAGACCGCGGCGGCGGCGGCGGCGTGGTCGGCTTCAGCGACCACGCACCGGAATGTGCCGGAATGTTCCACGCCGCACGCAAACGCGCGGAACGAACCCACCGCGGACGCCTCGGACGGGTTGCGTGCGTCGTCGGAGTAGCGTCACGACGTCCGTTCGGTGCGCGCCGTGCGGCGTGAAGTTTTCAGTGGCATGGGCGTCTCGCCCATGCATTCCCGTTCGAAAACGCATGGGCGAGACGCCCATGCCACTAAAGATTCACAAACTCTGAGGTACTCCGAAGGATCTCGGAGTGGAGAAGTGCGCGTGCGCCCGAGATCCTTCGGAGTACCTCAGGATGACGTGGGGGCGCGGGTCGCGCGAGCAACGACACTCGTCGCACCGCGCCGCTCGCCCCTCTCCCCCGCCCTCTCCCCGGGGTACCGGGGCGAGGGAGTGTGCCGCTCGCGCGCATGGGGAGGGATCTGAGTGTCCGTCACGCCCCACACCGGCACGTTGCCGCTCGAAGGCGCCTCGCCGTCGCATCTGCCGCTGCCCGCGCCGCAGCAGCTGCTGCTGTTCGTGCTCATCGCCGCCGAGATCGCGATCTTCTCACTTCTCGGCACGAACTTCTTCTCGCGCGCCAACGCGTTCGAAGTGCCGCGGCTCAGCGTCGAGCTGGGGTTGATCGCACTGGCGCTGACGCCGGTGATCGTGACCGGCGGGATCGACCTTTCGGTCGGCTCGCTGCTCGGTCTCTGCGCGGTGCTCTTCGGGAAGTTGTGGCGCGATGCGGGACTTCCGCCGTGGCTCGCGGGCGCGTGTACGATCGGCATCGGGGCGCTGGCCGGGCTGCTCAACGCGACGCTGATCACGCGGCTGCGCATCCCGCCTTTGATCGTGACGCTCGGGTCGTTCTCGCTGTTTCGCGGGATCGCCGAAGGCATCACCGGCGGCGTGGATAACTTCACGAACTTCCCGCCGAGCTTCCTGCGCCTCGGTCAAGGATACATCGGCCCGCTGCCGATGCAGCTGCCGATCCTCATCCTCGCGGCCGTCTTCTTCTGGCTGCTCCTGCACCGCAGCCGCATCGGCCGGGAGCTGTCGGCGATCGGCTTCTCGTCCGAAGGGGCGCGCTACTCCGGCGTGCGCGTCGAACGTCGCATCGCGCTGGCGTACCTCCTGACCGGCTTGTGCGCCGGCATCGCCGCTGTCATCTACGTCGCCCGCGTCGGGCAAGCCAAGGCCGACGCGGGCACTGGCTACGAGTTGCTCGCCATCACCGCCGTCGTGCTGGGCGGGACATCGATCTTCGGCGGACGCGGGTCGATCGTCGGTACGCTGCTTGGGCTGTTCGCGATCGCGATTCTCCAGAACGGCCTGCGCCTCGCCGACCTCCCGCCGGAACTGGCGGGCATTCTCACCGGACTCCTGCTGCTGATCGCCATCGGCTCTGACTGGAAACCGAGTGCCGGGAGGGCGAGGCTCCTGCCGAGCCGTTCATCCATCGGAAGCAAAGACGGCTCGGGCGGACCCTCGCCCTCCCGTGAAGAGGAATTCGATATGAAGAACTCGCAGGTCGCCGTGCTCAGCGCGGTCATTCTCGTCGCCGCCCTCATCATCGCGGGCGGGAACTTTCTGCTCATGCGGTCGTTGCAAACGCACGGCACATCGGGCGTCTCAAGCGTCGGCCGCGCGCCAGCGCCGAACGCGTCGAGCGGGACGGGAAAGAAGGTCACCGTCGCGATGATGCCCAAGAGCAAGGGCAACGCTTACTTCATCGCCTGCCGCAAGGGCGCCGAGGAGGCCGCGAAAGAGCTCGGCGTCGAGCTGATCTGGGACGGGCCGACCGACCCCGACCCGGCAAAGCAGAACGAGATCGTCGAGACCTGGATCACGCGCGGCGTGGACGTGATCGCCGTCGCCGTCGAAAACCGCGAGGGCATCTCCACCGCCCTGCGCAAGGCGCGTCAGGCCGGCATCAAGGTCGTCACCTGGGATTCCGATGCGGAACCGGATGCGCGCGACTTCTTCGTCAACCAGGCGACGCCGCAGGGGATCGGCACGAAGCTGATGGACACCGGCGCGAAGGTGATGGCGGAGAAGGGCGAGTTCGCCGTCATCAGCGCATCGCTTACCAGCGCCAACCAGAACGAGTGGCTCAAGTACATTGACCAGCGGCTGAAGGAGAAGTACCCGCAGGTCACGCGCGTCGCCAACCGTCCGTGCGACGACATCCAGCAGAAGGCGTTCGCCGAGGCGACCGCCCTGCTCAACGCCCACCCGAACCTGAAGCTGATCATGGCCATCTGCTCCCCCGCCGTCCCCGGCGCTGCGGAGGCGGTGAAGCAGTCGGGCCGAACCGATGTAAAAGTCGTCGGACTCGGGTTGCCGAACGACAACAAGCCGTACGTGCACGCGGGCGTGACCGACACCGTCATCCTGTGGAACACGATGGACCTCGGCTACCTGACGGTCTTCGCGTCCAAAGCGCTGGCGGAAGGGAACCTCAAGCCCGGCGCGACGACGTTGGAAGCCAGCCGGCTCGGCAAGCTGCAGATCGAGAAGGACAACATCCTGCTCGGCCAGCCGTTCAGCTTCACGAAGGAGAACATCGATCAGTTCGATTTCTGAGGCAGATGAGGTACCGGGAAGAGGGAGAGGCGATGCTTATCCGGCGCGGCGCGGCGACAGGATGTGCGACACCACCACGATCGCAAACCCGCACCCGCCCACGCTCTGGCTCAGCGGCCACTCCATCTCGACGGACAGGACGAACCCGCCGGCGAGAAACAACAGGCCGGCAACGACCGACGCGACCAGCGTCGCGGGGATGCGGCGGGTCCACGGGAGCACCGTCGCGGGCGGAAGGAACAGCACCGCCAGCACCATCAGGATGCCGGACGTGCTCGTGCCGAACACGACGACAGCGGCAAGCAGCGCGAGGAACAGCGCATCCCACCGCGACGGGCGCAGGCCGGCGACGCGGGCGGCGGTCGGGTTCTGCGCCATCAGCAGCCATCGTCGCCACAGCACCGCACAAACGATCCCGACGAGCGGCAGGACGATCGCCGCCCGGTGCGCCTCCTGCTCCGTGACGAACACGTCCGCGCCGGACAACAGGTGCTGGACTTCATGAAGGTGCGCCGCGCTGTTGGCGATGACGAGCACGGAGATGCTCAACCCGCCGACGTACAGCACGGGGAGCAGCAGGTGCGACGCATGTCGCGCGCGCGACCACGCGACGACCAGCAGCGCGGCGCCGGCAGTCACGAGCGC
>JBAUGM010000312.1:0-2156 GCA_049679725.1 Tepidisphaeraceae bacterium | reverse complement strand
CCACCACGCAGCCCGGCGCCGGCCAGCCGATCGTCGTCCGTTGGTCCGGCCGGCTGCGCGTCATGCCGCTCGACCCGTCATCCGATGTCGCGCTGCAGGGCGATGAGCAGATCGTCCGCCTCTCGGGCACCCCGCTGAAGCTCCTCCGCGACGGCGCCAACATCGCCGCCGCCGGCGCGACGTACCGCTCATCCGATGGCAGCGTGCACCTGCGCTCGTCGGATGAGGTCCCGCGCGTCAGGCTGCGCGACGCCAAGGGCGCGGTCGTCTCCACGCCCGCCCTCAGCTATTCCGAGGACCGCCAGACCGCCACGTTCACCGGCCCGAGCACCGCCGAGATCCCCATGGGCGCCGGCGATGCGACCGAGACGCTCTCCGCGAGCTGGAGCGACGAGGCCGTCTTCGCGCTGCCGAAGAACGAGCGCGGCGAAGCGATCATCCGCGACGCGAAGTTGAAAGGATCCGTCGCGATCGCGCACCCGCGCATGGACCTGAACACCGACGAACTGGAGCTCGCCTTCGCCACGCCGGCCACGCCAACGCCGCCCGCGACGCAGCCGGCCGACGGTTCCAGTGCCACGCCGGAGCTGGAGCGGCTCATTGCGTCCGGCAGCGTGCTCGCGAGGCTGAAGGACGGGACTGATGCGACGCGCTCGATCCAGTCGCGCCGGCTCGAAATGCAGACGGCGGCCGCGCCCGATGGAAGGCTCATCCCGCGCACGATCGTCGCCGACGGCGAGGTGCTGCTGTCGGAGCCGACGCAGTCGCTTCGCGCCGATCGGCTGCGCGCGATGCTCGCCGCCAGGCCGACGACGGCGCCCTCATCCTCATCCGATGGACCATCGCCAACAACCGCACCGGCGACGCGCAAGGCTTCGGACATGCCCGAGCTGATCATCGAGTCGGTCGTCGCGCAGGGCGCCGTGCGCCTCAGTGGCGAGAAGGGCGCCTCCGCCTCGGCCGAGCAGCTCGACGCGATCGAGAAGGACGGGCAGAGCCTGATCAAGCTGATGGGCGTGCCCACCGCGCCGGCGACGGTGACCGACGGGCGGAACACGATCACGGGCAACATCCTCACGCTCATGCCGCGCGAGGAGAAAGCCGAGGTGCCCGGTCCCGGCACGCTTTCGTTCGTCCACGTTGACAAGGAAGGCAAGGAATCGCCGCCGGTGAACGTCGCCTGGTCCGGCCATGCGGCGATCGACGGCAAGACCAACCGCGTCGACCTGAACCAGTCCGTGTCGTTCACGACGATCGACAAGGAAGGCACGACGACCACGTCCAAAAGCGATCACCTGCAACTCGTGCTCGCCGACAAACCGACGACGCAGCCGACGACGGAGCCGGCTGGGCAATCCACGACAGCGCCCACCACGCGCCCCGCGCAAGCGGGCCTGGGCGACCTGCGCGGCATGGACTTCCTCTCCAACAAGGAACCGCGCTCCGCGAAGCTTGATGGCGACGTCCGCATCGAGTCGACGCTGATCGGCGGCGAAGGGTCCGTCGCGCGGCGCATGTACCTTCGCGCCGCCGAGGCGAGCTACGACATGGCGTCGCGCCAGATGGTGATCCCCGTCGCCGGGCGACTGCTGTACGAGGATCACCGCCCGCCGCAGGCGCGCGCGCCGCGGGCGCCGAAGGAAGGCGAAGAGCCCGACAACACCAACCGCGGCACGACGGGGTTCGAATGGAAGCGGCGGCTGACGTACGACGATGTCGACCAGCGCGTGATCATGGAGGGCGACGTCGACATCAACCACGTGCCGGACGATCAGAAGAGCCCCGCCTTCCGCATCGCGACGCAACGCGTCATCGCCGAGCTGATGCCCAAACCGACAACCGCCCCGGCGACGGCCGTGCCCGCCACCGCGCCGGCGAGCCCGGTGCCGACCGCCATGCAGCTCAAGCGCGTCACCGCCGAGGGTGGGGTGGCGGTTTCGACGCAGCGCTTCCAGTTCACCGCCACGAACCTCAGCTACAACCCGATCGACGGCGTCCTCACCGCCCGCGGGACGGAAGACCAACCGATGACCTTCACCGATGAGCAGGGTCAGGGCGAAGGCTCGATCGAGTCGCTCACGTGGAACACGAAGACCGACCAGATCAGCCTCAAGCGCGGCCGAGGCCGCTTGCGGCCGTGAGTCATCGTCGACGGC
>JBAUGM010000311.1:0-2402 GCA_049679725.1 Tepidisphaeraceae bacterium | reverse complement strand
GGGCCGGGCGGCGCGTCGTGCGACTCCGCATTCTTCACCAGGTTCGACCAATGAAACGCTCGATCGGATTTCTCAGCATGGCGGCGCTCGGGGTGGCGCTCGCCGCCCCTGCCGCCTCCGCCGCCGTCATCGGCGCGACCGTCGCCGACGCCAGCAGCGGGAACTACACGCTCACCAGCGTCAGCGTCACCCGCGGGGGCGCGGGGACGTTCACCTACGTCCCCAGCCAGCTCACCGGCGTCGACCTCACCGACGTCGGCGCCACCGGCGGCGTCCTGCTCATCGAGAACGGCGCCAGCCTCCCCGCGCCAAGCACGCGGGCCGCGCTCATCGAGGACGGCCGGCTCGACACCGGCGTCATCAACCCCGTCAGCGTCATCGCGGCGGCGGACTTCTCCTTCGAGCTCACGTTCCTCACCCCGGTGACCAACTCGGACGGGGAAGACATTCTCGTCTTCGAAACCGGCGGCAACGACACGACGCGATTCTTCATCAACAACGATCGCGCCGGCAGCTTCAAGGACATCGCCCCCGCCAACTTCTCCCCCGCCCTGCTCACGGGCGTGCCGTTCTCCACCGTCAACTACAACAACGCCGGCGACGCCGACATCAACACGCTGGCCGAGTTGGAATCGGCGACCGGCTTCGGCGCCCCCGTCGCCAGCAGCGGCAACATTCACGCGGCCGGGCTAAACCTGTCCGATTTCGGCGTCCCGCTCGGCGGGACGATCAGCTCCATCCGCTTCCAGTCCACCGGCTCGAACCGCATCGATCCGGTCCTCATCGTCGCCCTTCCCGCCGTGCCCGAGCCGGCGGGGCTGGCGCTGCTGGGCGCCGGCGCGCTCGGCCTGATTCGTCGCAGGCGCGCTGCGCGCCGCGTGTCATCCTGAGTCCTCACGTGACCGCGCCACACCCGCGAGGGTGAAAACGGCGACGCCTGTGATCGACGAATTCAACGCAAAGAGCACAGAGTCCGCAAAGGGCGCAAAGATGAATCCAAGATGCTTCTCTTCTTTGTGGTCTCTGCGATCTCTGCGCTCTTTGCGTGGGCGTTTTCAGAGCACGTGCTCCGAGGGGACGCCCTCACGCTCGCGGCAAGATCCTTCGGAGTACCTCAGGATGACGGAGCGCGTATTACAGGGGTTTCGCACGATGAATCACCACCATCGACGCACCGCCGCCCTGGCGATCGCCTTTCTCGGCGTGCTCGCCCCCGCCTCCGCCCGGGCGGCGCTGGTCGTCCCGGCGTACAGCAGCCTTCCCGGCGCCCACGCCAAGGTCTACCTCGACTTCGGCGGGACGAATTTTTCCGGCACCTGGGCGGGTAAGACGCCCGGCACCGTCCCCGCCTACGACACCGACAACAACGCCGCCACTTTCAGCGCCACCGAGCTGGCCAACATCCGCCAGATCTTCCTCCGCGTCGCGGAAAAATACGCCCCGTTCAACGTCAACGTCACCACCGTCAACCCCGGCAACGAGAGCAACCTCGAAACCGCCCGGCTCATCATCGGCGGCTCCAACGCCTGGTACGGCAGCGGCGGCGGCGTGGCGTTCATCAACGGCTTCATCAACAGCTCCTCCAACGTCGGCTGGGTCTTCCCCAAGAACCTGAGCAACGGCAATCCCAAGACCGTCGCCGAGGCCTCCGCCCATGAGGCGGGGCATCTGTTCGGCCTGTCCCACCAATCGACCTGGGCGCAGGTCAACGGCGTCTGGACCAAGACCCAGGAGTACAGCACCAACAACGACAGCTCGACCAAGCGCCCGATCATGGGCAGCAGCTACAGCGGCACGCGCGGGCTGTGGTGGAACGGCACGACCAGCTCGCAAACGACTTTCCAGGACGACCTCGCCCGCCTCGCGCGCACCGCCAACGGCTTCGGCTACCGCGCCGACGATCATGCCAACACGCCCCTCGACGCCACCGCCCTCCTCGCCTCCGGCGCCGGCGCCGTCGCATCCGCCGGCGTGATCACGACCATCAGCGACCTCGACCTCTTCTCCTTCGTCACCGGCACGGGCACGATCCGCTTCTCCACCGCCCTCGCGGAGTTCGGCGGAATGCTCGACTCCACCCTCCAGCTCTTCGGCGCCGATGGCTCGCTCCTCCAGACCAACGCCACCGACAACCTCACCGAAACCCTCGTCGCCAGCGTGCAGGCCGGCCAGTATTTCGTCGGCGTCTCCAGCCGCGGCAACTACGGGGATGTCGGCCAGTACCGTTTGACGGGGCAACTCATTCCCGTTCCCGAACCGTCGATGGCGATCGCCCTCTTCGCCACCCTGCTCTGCCTGCGCCGGGCTCGCCGCAAGTAAGAGCAGTCAGCGATCAGCTATTAGCGATCAGCCAAGCAACAGTGATCGCTTGACTGGCTGATGGCTGACCGCTGATCGCTGAC
>JBAUGM010000310.1:0-1888 GCA_049679725.1 Tepidisphaeraceae bacterium | reverse complement strand
GAAAGAACCCGCCGCAAGTGGCGGCGCTTCACTGAAGGCAGATCACCTATGGTCATCGACTGCCACGTCCACGTCGCCGCGACGGAGCCGCACGGGTCGATGTCCGCGCGCTTGCAGAACAGCCTTCCGTTTCGCTTCATGCAATGGCGGCTGGGGATCCGCGGAACGGAGGCCCAGAAGGAGCGGGCGCTGGCGGCGAAGCTTGTGCGCGAGATCGCCGCGACCCCGCGCATCGACGCCGCCGTCGTGCTCGCGTTCGACGCGGTGTATGGCCACGACGGCGCGATGAACGCGCGCGACACGCACCTGTACGTCACGAACGACTACGTGATCGACCTCGCGCGGCACAACCGCCAGATGCTCTTCGGCTGCTCGGTCCACCCCTATCGCAAGGACGCCGTCATCGAGTTGCAGCGCTGCATCACCGCCGGCGCGGTGCTGTGCAAGTGGCTGCCGAACACGCAGGGGATCAACCCGTCCGACCCGCGCTGTTTTCCGCTCTACGAGGTCATGGCGCACCACCGGTTGCCGCTGCTCTCGCACACGGGCGGCGAGACATCGCTGCCGACGATCGACGCGAGCGTCGCCGATCCGATGCTGCTCGCGGCGGCGCTGCAGCGGGGCGTGAGGGTCATCGCCGCCCACTGCGGGACGCACTCCAAGCCGTTCGAACGCGACTACGTTCCGCAGTTCGTCCGCCTCGCGAAGGAGCACGAGCACTTCTACGGCGACACGTCCGCCCTCGATCTGCCGACGCGCTGGTACGCGTACGATGCGATTCTGCGCGACGCGCAGGTGCGGAAGAAGCTCGTCCACGGCAGCGACTGGCCGATCATCCCGTTCGCGCCGCCGGGACGGATCGGGATGGCCGCGGCGCTGGACCTGATGACGGAGATGAACTGGCTGCAGCGCGACGTGCGGATCAAGGAGATGCTGGGGTTCGATACGGAATACTGGAACCGCGCCGCGACGGTCCTGCGACTGTCCTCTGATGCGCTCGCCCGGCATGCCGACACCTCTTCGACCAACATCGCAAGCGCCCGGCGCCAGCGGGAGTGACGTCATCCTGAAGCGAGTTGAACGAGCTGAAGGATCTCGGGCTCGACAATCGCTCGTGGACCCGAGATCCCTCAGGTCGCCAAGGCTCCCATCGGGATGACGTGCTACGACTCGCGATCATTGGGAAGGGCGCGGATTCCGGGCAGAACAGACCAGCGTCACGTGCGATCCGACGGCAGCGCGTCGAGTCGTTCGGCGGGGTCGGGTTGGTCTTCAGCGTACACCTTGATCAGCCGGACGTTCATCGTCATGGCAAGGCACAGCGCTTCCTGGCGCGGGATGTCGGTGGGTGGGCACTCGAGGTCTTCGTTGTCGCACAGCAGCTCGATGCGCGACGATCTGGGCGACGACCCCGCCAGCATCAGTCGCACGCCGTGTACGTTGTCGAAGCTGATGAAGCGCTCGAAGCTCAGCCGGCCGCAACCCGTGCGCAGGCGGATTCGGCGGTTGCGCCGTTCGATGGTCAGATCGCTCGCCACGAGCCAGCAGGCGAGGGCGACGACGAGGAAGATCACGCCGAATGCGGCGCTGAGAAACCCTTCCCACCGCTGGTGATAGAACGCGGGGATCGCGATCGAAAGGTGAAGCCCGCCGAGCCCCGCGAAGAAGAGGATCGCGGTCCAGTTGGGCGGCGAGCGGAGGGTGAGGTCCCGCGGCGCGGGCGCGGCGTCGGCGGCATCCGTGACGCTCAGTTGTCGCGTGGTCATGTGTCGCGACCTCCCAAGGCCTCTCGTCCGACCTACACGAGCCATCCTAGATTCGCGATGCTGGAGCGACAACGTCAAAATCCCCGTGGACGCAACCCGCGGTGCTGCGCACGCGCCGCTAA